>NZ_JBEXMD010000004.1:0-198226 GCF_040610315.1 Amycolatopsis sp. NPDC004169 | reverse complement strand
GGCGTACTCGGACCTGCTGCGCGAGCAGCGGGACATGGAGGCGCTCTCCGACGTCAGCCTGATGGTGGCCCGCTCGGGCCAGCAGGCCGCGGCGCGCCCGGCCAGCCGGGCCGACGAGCTCGTCGGCGGCGTGGACGTCCGCGAGTGGGCGACGATCGCCGAGCGCATCAAGGACCAGCTCGCCGCCGGCCGGGTCGTGCTGAGACTCCGGCTGGAGCCGAAGGACACCATGCGGGTCGTGGTCGCGGGCGACGAGCTGCCGGTCGCCGACCCCGCCGCCGACGACCCGCTGCTGCGGCTGCCCGGCGCGCACGTCCGGCACTTCCGGATCACCGAGGCCAACCCCGACGTCCGTGCGGCCCTGCTCGACCGCGGCGCGCAGGAGGCGCTGGTCGTCCCGCTGCGCAGCGCGAACCGGCTGCTCGGCGTGGTCGAGGCGCACGACCGGCTGTCCCGCTGGCGCGGCTTCGGCAAGTACGACGTCCAGCTGCTCGGCACGATGGCCAGCCACCTCGCGACGTCGCTGGACAACCGGCGCCTGCTCGCGACGCTGCGCCACGACGCCTACCACGACCCGCTCACCGGGCACCTCAACCGGCCGGGCTTCCGGCAGGTGGCGAAGGAACCGCTGCGGGACGTCCCCAACGCCGTGGTGCTGCGGATCGACCTCGACGTCTTCTCCACGGTCAGCGACGCGCTCGGCTACGCGTGGGCCGACCGGATGGTCGTCGCGGCCGGCCGCCGCATCCGCGACGCGCTCGGCCCCGACGTCCCGCTCGCGCGGCTCGAAGGCGCGTCCTTCGCGGCCCTGCTCGTCGGCGTCCCGCCGGAGGACGCCCACCGTGCCGCGGAACGGCTGCGCGAAGAGCTGTCGGCGCCGTACCCGGTGGACCGGCTGTCGGTCGAGGCGAACGCGATGATCGGCTACGCGACGACGTCCGCGGAGGAGCCCGGCGACGTCGTGGACATCGAGGGCCTGCTGCAGCGCGCCGACGTCGCCGTCCGCGCGACGAAGGGCGGCGAAGAGGTCCGCGGTTACGTGCCGAGCATGGGCCAGATCTTCCTGCGCCGCTTCCAGATGGTCACGCAGTTCCGGCAGTCGCTCGAGGACGGCCAGGTCAGCGTGCACTACCAGCCCAAGATCACGCTGCCGAACCGGCAGGTGCAGGGCGTCGAGGCGCTGGTGCGCTGGGTGCACCCGGAGTTCGGCAGGCTCGGGCCGGACGAGTTCGTCCCGGCCATCGAGGCGGCCGGCCTGATCGGCGTGCTGACCGGTTTCGTGCTCGGCGAGGCGCTCAAGCGCTGCCGCAAGTGGCTCGACGAGGGCCTGCGGATCTCGGTCGCGGTCAACCTGTCGGTGCGCAACCTGGCCGACGAGGACTTCCCGAACAAGGTGGCCCGCGAGCTGGAGCACCACGGCATCCCGCCCGAGCTGCTGACGTTCGAGCTGACCGAGTCCGGCGTGATGTCCGACCCGCAGAAGGCGCTGCCGATCCTGCGCGAGCTGCACTCGCTGGGCATCACCCTCGCCGTGGACGACTTCGGCACCGGGTACTCGTCGCTGGCCTACCTGCGGCAGCTGCCGGTCGACCAGGTCAAGATCGACAAGAGTTTCGTCCTCGGCATGGGGACCGACCTCGGCGACCTCGCGGTGGTCCGGTCGATCGTCGAGCTGGGGCACTCGCTCGGGCTGACCGTGGTGGCCGAGGGCGTCGAGGAGGACGTGGCGCGCGACCAGCTCGAGGCGATGGGGTGTGACGTCGCCCAGGGCTACCTGATCTCGCGGCCGCTGCCGGAGGACCGCCTGGAGGCGTGGCTGCAGGCCCGGACCGCGCGCTCGCCGGGGCGGCACTCGGAGACCGTCCTGACCCTTCTGACCTGAGGTTTCTTTACAACGGCCACCCCCTTGCACGGCCGGGTGACGGGGGTTGCTAATCTTTCCAAGTCCTCGCGAGAGGCCAGGCCCCTTTAGCTCAGTCGGCAGAGCGTCTCCATGGTAAGGAGAAGGTCTACGGTTCGATTCCGTAAAGGGGCTCTCGACCTCAGCCGCGTCACGCCTGCGTGTCGCGGCTTGGGTCATGTAAGGGCGGTGTAGCTCAGTTGGCAGAGCAAGCGGCTCATAATCGCTGTGTCGCCGGTTCAAGTCCGGCCACCGCTACGCGGTAACGACGGGGCTGGCCCCCGGACCTGAGAGAGAAGGAAACGCTGTGGCTGCCACCGACGTGCGACCCAAGATCACGCTGGCGTGCGAAGAGTGCAAGCACCGCAACTACATCACCAAGAAGAACCGGCGCAACAACCCGGATCGCCTGGAGATGAAGAAGTTCTGCCCGAACTGCGGTACGCACCGGACTCACAAAGAGACCCGCTGAGTAGCGCGTTCTCACCAGCTTCGAAGGGCCGTCCCGGATCCACCGGGGCGGCCCTTCGCTGTTGGTAGCCTCTCCGGGTGCCCTTGGACCAGTCGTTCATCGGGCGGAGCTATCCGCCGCAGACCAGTTACGAAGTGAGCCGGGAGAAGATCCGGGAGTTCGCCGACGCGATCGGCGACGCGAACCCGGTCTACCGCGATCCGGAGGCGGCCCGCGAAGCCGGCCACCCGGACGTGATCGCCCCGCCGACCTTCCTCACGATCATCAACCTCGCCTCGATCAACGCGATCGTCACCGACCCCGAACTCGGGCTCGACTACTCGCGGATGGTGCACGGCGACCAGGGCTTCACCTACACGCGCCCGGTGTTCGCCGGTGACGTGCTCGAGGTGACCACCCACATCGACGCCATCATGGCCCGCGCCGGCAACGACTTCATCAACCTGCGCGCCGAGATCAACGACGCCGCGGGCCAGAAGGTCTGCACCACCCGCGCGCAGCTGGTGGTCCGAGGGGAGAACGCGTGAACACCGGCGACGAGCTGCCCGCCCTCGAGGTCCGGATCACCCGCGAGCAGCTGGTCCGCTACGCCGGGGCGGCGCTGGACTTCAACCCGATCCACTGGAACGAGGCGTTCGCGAAGAACGTCGGCCTGCCGGACGTCATCGCGCACGGGATGCTGACGATGGCGGTGGCCGGCCGGGTCGTCACCGACTGGCTCGGCGACCCCGCCCGGCTCGTCGACTTCAGCGCCCGCTTCACCCGGCCGGTCGTGGTGCCGAACACGCCCGAAGGCGCCGTGGTCGAGGTCACCGGGAAGGTCGCCGACGTCAAGGACGACGGGATCGCCCGGATCGACCTCGTGGTCAAGTTCGACGGCAAGACCGTGCTGGGGAAGCCGCAGGCCCTGGTCCGCCGTTAAGGCAGCTTCAGGACCGCCAGCACCGCGTCGGCCATGCCCTGCTCCCCCCGGGCGTTCGGGTGGAGCGGGGCGGCCGGCGAGGCCGGCAGCAGCCCCTCGATCCAGCGCTTGTCCGGCGCCGAGCACACGTCGTGGCCCTTGCCAGGCGTGGCGGTGTCCGCGTACCCCGCGCGGTGCGCGTCCGCCTGGTCCTCGAGCATCTTGTTCAGCTTGCCCAGCGCGCCGCGGAAGTACTCGATGTCGCCCGCGCCGAACGGCAGGGACGGCCAGCAGCCGTTGCCGTCCGGCAGCACGGACGGGTAGCCGACCACGACCACCTTGGCCTTCGGGGCCTTCTTGTGGATGCGGTCGAGGATCGCGGCGATCTTCGGGGCCGTCGCGTCGATGCGCTCGGCCAGCTGGTCGTGGCCGCCCGCGGTCAGGCGGTCGCGGCACGGGGAGGCGTTCTGGTTCGTCGTCGCGCAGCCCGACGCGTACGAGAAGAAGCCGACGTCGTTGCCGCCGATGCCCAATGTCACCAGGGTCGTCTCCGCCGTCACCGCGTCCAGCTGCGGCGGGTTGGTGCCGTTGCCCGTCTTCTGCGCGCCGGTCAGGTTCGCCGTCGTCGCGCCGCTGCAGCTGACGTCGGCGAACTGGGCCGGCTTGAGCTTCGCCGAGACCAGGTGCGGGTAGTTGTCGTCGGACCGGTCGCAGCCGGCCGGGGTGCCCGCCTGCCGCCCGGTTCGCGGCGATGACGTGTACGAATCCCCGAGGGCGACGTAGCGGCCGGAGCCGCCGCCGGTGTCCACGCCCTCCGGGGGCGCCGACGAAGAGCCGTGCTGCCACTTGTAGTACCCGAAGGCCAGCAACCCGACCACGAGCACGAGCACCAGGCAGCCCCCGCCACCGCTTTTCTTCGCCACTTCTTCGTTTCTACCGAACCAACCCGGCCACCGGCCTAGTCAATCCGGGTGATCCGCTGCGCGAGCAGATCGTTGACGAGCCCGGCGCCCGTCTCCGGGTCGTCCACGCTGACCAGCACCGTCCGGCCGTTCGCCAGTGCGAGCACCAGCGCCGGGCCGCCGCGCACCTTGTACGCCGTCGTGCCGGTGACCGGGTTGAAGCGCAGGCCCAGCCCGCCGTCGCCGAACGTCGTCAGCTCGCGCGTGGTCGCTTCGCGGACGTCCTCGAGCGAGAAGTGCCGCCAGGGGACGCCCAGGAGGCCGAAGCGGATCGTCACGCCCCTGGCGTCCACCGACGCCGACAGCCGGTAGGTCAACGCGGTCACCACGACGCCGACGAAGGCGATCCACACGCCCGTCTGCCACGGGAGTCCGGCGGGCAGCAGCGCGATGGCCACCGGGACCAGGGCCAGCGCCCAGAGCATCGCCGGGTTCACCGCCCGGCCCGACCAGAACGCGCGTTCCCCGGGGCGGAGCCCGACGCTCGGGCGGTCCGCGGTCTCCGGGGCCGGCGGCGAGGGCAGTCCGCCGACCAGCGCCGCGATGCCGCCGAGGATCGCCGCGCCCAGCAGGAAGGGGAGGACGGCGAGGCCGCTGCGCGCCGCCTGCCAGTCCGGGACGTCGAGGTTCGCCACGAGCACCGAGAGCAGGACGGCGGCAGGCAACGCGGCGAACCCGGCGCCCACCCCGACGGTCGGGCGCGGCAGCGGCCGCCCGCGGCGCAGCGCGGTGACCGCCGACGTGGCCAGGAGCAGGACGGCGACGGCGCCGAGCCCCAGCGCCACGCCGGTGAACGTCCCGAGTGCGCTGTGGCCGTTCGGCCCGCCGCTCCAGTGCGTCGCGACGGGGTCGGGCAGCCGGCCGGCCCAGGCGTCCTCCAGCACGCCCGCGACGGCGAGCGCGGCGCCCGGGAGCACGGCGGTGGCGAACAGGACCCGGATCAGCTTGGTCATGAGTACTTCTCCTTCAACACCCCGGTGAGCTCGTCGAGGCCGACCCCCGCGCGCTTCGCCTCGCGGACCAGGTCCTCGGCCAGCTCGGCCAGCCGCGCCCGGGAGGACGCGCCGCCGATGACGACGGCGCCCCGGCGTCGCCGCAGGTCGATCAGGCCTTCGTCGCGAAGCAGCGCGTACGCCCGCAGCACGGTGTGGACGTTGATCTCCAGCGCCGCGGCCAGTTCCCGCGCCGGGGGCAGCTGCTCCCCGGGTGCCGGTTGCCCGTCGGCCAGCGACCGGCGCAGCGACGCGGCGACCTGCTCGAAGAGCGGGACGGTGGAGCTCGGATCGATTTGAACGAGCATAGTTCTAACTATAATAGAACAATGATGAGCTGCGCGAGAGGTGCGTCATACCGAACGTGCCTCAGTCGGCGATCAGCTCGCCGGCGAGCTCCAGGGCGTGGTCGACGTCCTTCGCGACGTAGTGCAGGTCGACCAGCACCTCGGTGATGCCCAGCTCGCGGGCCACGTCGAGGCAGGGCGGCACGTCGGCCACCGTCTCGATCGCGGTGCCCTGTCGCGGGTTGATCCGCAGCACGCGGCGCAGCGAGTTCGGATCGCGCCCGGCCTTCTCGGCCGCTTCGCGCGCCACCGACCAGAGGCCCTCGAGGTACTGCTTCGGCATCCAGCCGGCGAGCCAGCCGTCCGCGCGACGCCCGATCCGGGCCAGTGCCGGCGGCGAGAACCCGCCGAGCAGCACCGGCGGGCGTGGCCGCTGGGCCGGGCGCAGGCCCACCGTGGACGGCGCGATCCGCCACTGCGGGCCCTCGTGCGCCGCCGGGTCGCCGGTCCACAGCGCGTCGAGCGCGTCGAGGACGTCTTCGAGCCGCCGGCCCCGGCCCTCCCACGGCACCCCGGTGGCGAAGTACTCCTCGCGCAGCCAGCCGAGCCCGAAGCCGACGTCGAGGCGTCCCGAGCTGGCGAGGTCGAGCGAGGTCAGCGCCCTGGCGAGCAGGACGGGGGAATAAACCGGGCCGGTTAGCGCGCTCATCCCCAGGCGGGCCGTGCGGGTCACCGCCGCGGCGGCCGCGAGCGTGGTGAACGGGTCCGCGAAGGTCTCGAACTCCCTGGGGTACGGGTGTTCCGGCGTCCCGCCACCCGGGTACAGGTCCGACGGTTCCCGCGGCGTCAGGATCCGGTCGCCGACCCAGAGCGAGGCGAAGCCGAGGTCCTCGGCAGCGGTCGCGAAGCGCGGCACGGCCGCCGGGTCGGCAAGGGTGCCGTACTGGGGGAGCGCGAGCCCGAGCCGCATCGGAGCCCCCGCCGGACGGGGGGTGGTCGTCATGGCGGACATCCTGGCATGATCAGGTGGCCGGCGGGGAGTTTTCCGCAGGCCGGCCGGGGTTCGGAGGTCGATCGGGGGGCGCGGTTGCGGGCTCCCGCGAGGCTTGCCGTAGACTTCGGGACTTGGAACGCACTACGGTCATCCCCGCCTGGATGGTGGGGACGCTGGAATGCGTCCACCGGGGCTCCGAGCGATCGGGGCTCCACAGGGGTGTAGCTCAATTGGCAGAGCAGCGGTCTCCAAAACCGCAGGTTGCAGGTTCAAGTCCTGTCACCCCTGCGTAACGGAACTGGTGGAGCGGAGGAGTGGTCGTGAGCGACAGCGACGCCAGCGGCGGCGAGCAGGAGCAGGACGGCGCCGGGCAGAAGCCCGAGAGCCCGTCCCGTCCCGTCACAGCCGCTGCCCGGCGTGAGCGCCGTGCGACCGCTCGTCCGGCGGGGAAGTCCGCGGCACGTGCGGACGACAAGACCCGCCCGGCCGGGAAGTCGGGGGAGAAGACCGCCCCCGACGCGAAGGGCGCTCCGACTCCGAAGCGGGACCAGAAGCCGAAGAAGGCCTCCGTGTTCGCGCGGCTGGTGCGCTTCATCCGCGAGGTCTGGGCGGAACTGCGCAAGGTCATCTGGCCCAACCGGAAGCAGATGGTCACCTACACCGCGGTCGTGCTGGTCTTCGTGGTGTTCATGGTGGCCCTGGTGAGTGGCCTGGACCTGCTGTTCAAGTGGGGCATCGGCCACATCTTCGGCTGACGCGCCCCCGGCGCGGTGCCGAGGGGGCCCCGGGCCCCGGCAATGATCAACTGAGAGGACGGAACGTGACCTCCGACAACGGCACAGCAGCCGGTCACGACCTGACCGAGCTTTCCGACGAGCAGGTGCACGCGGCACTCGGTGACGAAGAGTCCGCGCACCTCGAGCCCGTCGACGTGCCGGACGCCGAGGCCGACGACGACGCCGACGATTCCGCTGACGTCGCCGCCGATTCCGCCGACGACGTGGCCGACGAAGCCGAGCCCGCCGCGGACGACGAGGACCCGGTCGCCAAGCTGCGCGCCGAGCTGCTCGCCGCGCCCGGCGAGTGGTACGTCGTGCACTCCTACGCCGGGTACGAGAACAAGGTGAAGACCAACCTCGAGACCCGGACCCAGACCCTGGACGTCGAGGACTACATCTTCCAGATCGAGGTCCCGACCGAAGAGGTCACCGAGATCAAGAACGGCCAGCGCAAGCAGGTGCAGCGCAAGGTGCTGCCCGGCTACATCCTGGTCCGGATGGACCTGAACGACGCCTCGTGGAGCGCGGTGCGCAACACGCCGGGTGTCACCGGGTTCGTCGGCGCCACCTCGCGGCCGTCGCCGCTGACCGTGGACGAGGTGCTGAAGTTCCTCGCCCCGCAGGTCGAGAAGGAAGCTCCGGCCAAGGCCAGCAAGGGCGAGGCCGCCGCGACCGCGCCGCTCGGCGGCCCGGCCGTCGAGGTCGACTTCGAGGTCGGCGAGTCGGTCACGGTCATGGACGGCCCGTTCGCGACCCTGCCGGCGACGATCTCCGAGGTCAACGTCGACGGGCAGAAGCTGAAGGTCCTGGTGTCGATCTTCGGCCGGGAAACCCCGGTCGAGCTGTCGTTCAACCAGGTCTCCAAGATCTGAGGCCGGCCTTTCCGGCCGCAGTCCCCGCGTCCACGGCAGGTACGCGGGGAACGTAGTACAGGACAGGACAAGAAATGCCACCCAAGAAGAAGAAGCTTGCGGCGATCATCAAGCTGCAGATCAAGGCGGGTGCGGCCAACCCCGCGCCGCCGGTCGGCCCCGCGCTGGGTCAGCACGGCGTCAACATCATGGAGTTCTGCAAGGCCTACAACGCCGCGACCGAGTCGCAGCGCGGGGACGTCGTCCCGGTCGAGATCTCCGTGTACGAGGACCGGTCGTTCGACTTCAAGCTGAAGACGCCGCCGGCCGCGAAGCTGCTGCTGAAGGCCGCGGGCGTGGAGAAGGGCTCCGGCGAGCCGCACAAGACCAAGGTCGCCAAGGTCACCTGGGACCAGGTCCGCGAGATCGCCAAGACCAAGGAGACCGACCTCAACGCGCACGACATCGACCAGGCCGCGAAGATCATCGCCGGTACTGCTCGGTCGATGGGCATCACGGTCGTCGACGCCTGATTTTCGCTGCACCCGTGGGAGAGCCAGGGCTGGCTCGTCACCACACTGATCCGTTGAATTAGTTAGGACAGAAGAAATGCCCAAGCACAGCAAGGCTTACCGCCAGGCTGCGGAGCAGATCGACAAGACGCGTCTGTACGCGCCGCTCGAGGCTGCGAAGCTGGCGAAGGAGACCTCCAAGACCAAGATGGACGCGACCGTCGAGGTCGCGATGCGTCTCGGTGTGGACCCCCGCAAGGCCGACCAGATGGTCCGCGGCACCGTGAACCTGCCGCACGGCACCGGTAAGACCGCCCGCGTCATCGTCTTCGCCGTCGGCGACAAGGCCGCCGAGGCCGAAGCCGCCGGCGCGGACGCGGTCGGCACCGACGAACTGATCGAGCGCATCCAGGGTGGCTGGCTCGACTTCGACGCCGCGATCGCGACGCCGGACCAGATGGCCAAGGTGGGCCGCATCGCCCGCATCCTCGGCCCGCGCGGCCTGATGCCGAACCCGAAGACCGGCACGGTGACCCCCGCGGTCGCGAAGGCCGTGCAGGACATCAAGGGCGGTAAGATCAACTTCCGCGTCGACAAGCAGGCCAACCTGCACCTGGTGATCGGCAAGGCTTCCTTCGACACCGAGAAGCTGGTCGAGAACTACGCGGCGGCGCTGGACGAGATCCTGCGGGCCAAGCCGTCGTCGGCGAAGGGCCGTTACCTGAAGAAGGTCACCTTCACCACCACGATGGGCCCGGGCATCCCGGTCGACCCGCTGCGGACGCGCAACCTCCTCTCCGAGGAAGCTGCTGTCTGAGGCTGAGATCACCAGAAAGGGCGTCCCCGCTTGCTGCGGGGGCGCCCTTTCTTCGTGTCTTATTGACGTCATGCCGACTTTCGCGTCGTTCGACGGGCTCCGGTTGCACTACACGGTGTGGGAGGGCGACGGCGCCCACCGCCCGGTGCTGCTGCAGCACGGGTTCGCCGCGGACACGAACGCGAACTGGATCTCGACCGGGGTCGTCGCGGCCCTGCGGTCGGCGGGCTTCACGGTGATCTCGCTGGACGCCCGCGGCCACGGCCGGTCCGAGAAGCCGCACGACGAGTCCTGCTACGCCGAGGACGCGATGGCCCGGGACGTCTCGGCGCTGCTGGACGAGCTGGGCCTCGACGAGGTCTCGATGGTGGGCTACTCGATGGGCGCGATCATCGCCCTGACGGCAACGGCGGCGGACAAGCGCATCCGCTGCCTGGCCACGGGCGGCGTGGGCTCCGGAATCGTCGACTTCGGCGGCGTGGACCTGCGGGTGGTGAAGCCGGCCGAGATCGCTTCGGCGTTGCTGGCGGAGGACCCGTCGACGGTCCCGCCGTCCGGGGTGCCGTTCCGGCTGCTGGCGGACGCGGTGGGCGGCGACCGCCAGGCGCTGGCGGCGGTGGCGCTGGCTTCGCGGGAAGGGCGCATGAACCTGTCGGCGATCGGAGTGCCGACCCTGGTGCTGGCGGGCGAGCAGGACCAGCTGGCAGCCGAGCCGGAGCGCCTGGCGGCGGCGATCGCGGGGGCCAGGCTGGTGCGAATCCCGGGCGACCACATGACGGCGGTGATGTCACCGGCGTTCGCGGAGGCACTGGTCTCGTTCCTGGCGGCGCCACACCCGCGCTAGCGGCTGGTCGGTGTCCCGGTGGACGGGACCCCGCTGCACTTCGCCGGCCCGATCGCGTGGCCCGTGATGAGCCACTGTCCCTTCTCGACCTTCGACACCGTGAAAACACCCAGCGCCGGGCCACCCGTGACGGGGAAGGTGCACGAATCGATCGTCACGGTGTCCCCGGGCAGCGGCTCGGAGACGCTGGACGGCAGGGATTCGGCGTAGTCGTTCTTGTTCGTCACCTGGGTGGCGAGGAACTCGACGGCCTTCTTGCAGTCGGTCTGGGCGGCACCCTGGCGGAACGTCTGGGCGATGTCCTGGGCGAACCGGGTCTGGACGTCGCGCTGGCCCTCGTTCTGGAACCGGCCGCAGGCGTCGTCGACCAGGCCCTGGGCGACGTTGTGGTAGACCATCCGGACCGCTTCGTACGGGTTCGTCGAGTAGACGTGGTTCGTGTGGTACGTCCCGCCGCCCTCTTGGGCGAGCTGCGCGGAGGACTTCCCGGCGTCGTTGGGGAAGAAGTGGTTGTACAGCCACGTGCCGGCGATTGCGAGCAGGATGATGGCCAGTACCCAGGCGATGACCTTCTTGCCCAGCCACGTCAGCCACTTCGGGGCCCGGCGCCGCTCGACGGGGACCAGCTGGTAGCCCTCGGGGATCATCGGCGGCTGGCCGCCCTGTTGCGGCACTGGCTGGGACGGCGGCGCCTGGACGACGCCCGCGTCCGGGGCGGGTGTCGGCTGGTTGCCCTGCTGGGCCTGGGTGAAGCGCAGGTAGTCCTGGAACTGCTGGAACTGGCGGAACTGTTCGAGCTCGGCCGGGTCGGCAGGCGGCTGTGGCGGCGGCCCGGCGGCGGGCGTGTTCCGGCCCGCCGGTTCGATGTCCGAGCCCGGCTTTCCGTCGTCACGCTGCTCCGCCACGTCACCATGATGCCCTCCGGAGCACGCGAACGAACCCCCAGGCGCCCTAAATGCAGGTCAGGACCGGCCCCCAAGAAAGCCTTGACAACCCACGCTGTATAGTTGACGACGGTTCTACCGAAGACCGCTGGTTTTCCCCGCCCAAACGGGGAACGAAGGTCCCGCATCACGCCGGGCGGCCCGCGCAGGAGGAACGAGGCCGGGCACCCAGTGCCCGATGACGCCCCGCGCCTGCTCTGCGCGTGGGCGTTTCGTCGTCTGAGGGGCTCCTCGAACGCCAGTGGAAACACTAGCCAAGAGAGGAGGCGACCATGGCGAAGCCCGACAAGGTGGCGGCCGTCGCCGAGATCGCGGAGAGCTTCCGCACCAGCTCGGCCACCGTCGTTACCCAGTACACCGGCCTCTCCGTGTCCCAGCTGTCCCAGCTGCGCCGCGCTCTCGGCACCAGTGCCAAGTACCGGGTCGCGAAGAACACCCTGGTCAAGCGGGCGGCCGAGGACGCCGGCATCCAGGGTCTCGAGGACCTGTTCGTCGGCGCGACCGCCATCGCCTTCGTCGAGGGTGAAGCTGTCGACGCCGCCAAGGCGCTTCGCGACTTCGCGAAGGACAACAACGCGCTTGTGATCAAGGGCGGCTACATGGACGGCAAAGCGCTGTCCGTGGACGAGATCAACCGGATCGCCGATCTCGACAGCCGTGAGGTCCTGCTCGCCAAGGCGGCGGGCGCGTTCAAGGCGAAGCTGTCCCAGGCCGCCGCGCTGTTCCAGGCGCCGGCGTCCCAGGTCGCCCGCCTGGCTGCGGCGCTGGAGGAAAAGCAGCGCGAAGCCGCCGGTACCGAAGCAGCCGAAGCACCCGCCGAGAGCTGAACCACCCCCCACCCCGAACGTCTCGTTCGTTTTTCTGAGAGGAAGCCATCATGGCGAAGCTGAGCACCGCCGAGCTGATCGACGCCTTCAAGGAGCTCACCCTCCTCGAGCTCTCCGAGTTCGTGAAGGAGTTCGAAGAGGTCTTCGACGTGACCGCCGCCGCGCCGGTCGCCGTTGCCGCCGCCGCCCCGGGTGCCGCCGCTGCCCCGGCCGCCGAGGAGCAGGACGAGTTCGACGTCGTCCTCGAGGGCGCCGGCGACAAGAAGATCCAGGTCATCAAGGTCGTCCGCGAGGTCGTCTCGGGCCTGGGCCTGAAGGAGGCCAAGGAGCTGGTCGAGTCCGCTCCCAAGGCCCTCCTGGAGAAGGTCGACAAGGAGGCCGCCGAGGCCGCCAAGGAGAAGCTCGAGGCCGCGGGCGCCAAGATCACCATCAAGTGATCACGGGCGCGTCAGCGCCTGCGCACCACCTCGTGACGGGGCGGGCATCCACTCGGATGCCCGCCCCGTCCCTTTTGCCCAGCGGCGGTGCCGCCCCCTAGGAACGCTGTCCGAATGGCCCCGGGGCCCCCGAATCGCGGATTCCGGGGTTCCGGAGAACTGCGTAGTTGGCCCGAATGGGCTACCGTGCTGCCCGTTGCCGATCACGGCGGGGTGACGATGGAGCCGGAGCTGGCCAGAAAAGAAAACTGGTGAGTAACCTGTTCGCACTCGGCTCGTTGCACCTGGTTGACGCGGGTTCGTGGGCGCCCGACGGGCCCACATCCGCCGCCGGCGTGGGTGGCAGGGTGTGGCAGCGGGCGCAATGACGCGGAACAGCTCCTGGAGGTGCGATGGGTGCCGAGGTGGTCATCGAAGGCCTGACCAAGTCCTTCGGTAAGCAGGCCATCTGGCGGGACGTCACGTTGACGCTCCCCCCGGGCGAAGTGTCGGCCATGCTCGGCCCGTCGGGGACCGGCAAGTCGGTCTTCCTGAAGTCGATGATCGGGCTGCTCAAGCCCGACCGCGGCCGCTGCGTGATCAACGGTGTCGACATCGTCACCTGTTCCGAGCACAAGCTCTACGAGATCCGGAAGCTCTTCGGCGTCCTGTTCCAGGACGGCGCGCTGTTCGGCTCGATGAACCTCTACGACAACGTCGCCTTCCCGCTGCGCGAGCACACGAAGAAGTCCGAGACGGAAATCCGCCGGATCGTCCTCGAAAAGCTCGACATGACCGGTCTGAACGGCGCCGACAAGAAGCTCCCCGGTGAGATCTCCGGCGGTATGCGCAAGCGCGCCGGCCTGGCCCGCGCCCTGGTGCTCGACCCCGAGATCATCCTGGTCGACGAGCCGGACTCGGGCCTCGACCCGGTCCGCACCACCTACATCTCGCAGCTGTTCCTCGACGTCAACGCGCAGATCGACGCGACGTTCCTGATCGTCACGCACAACATCAACCTGGCCCGCACGGTCCCGGACAACCTCGGCATGCTCTTCCGCAAGGAACTGGTCATGTTCGGGCCGCGCGAGGTGCTGCTGACCAGCGAAGAGCCGGTCGTCAAGCAGTTCCTCAACGGCAAGATGCAGGGCCCGATCGGCATGTCCGAGGAGAAGGACAGCGCCCAGATGGCCGCCGAGCAGGCGATGTTCGACGCCGGCCACCACGCGGGCGGGGTCGAGGACGTCTCCGGCGTGCCGCCGCAGATGCAGCCGACGCCGGGTGTGCCCACCCGGATGGGTGCCGTCCGCCGCAAGGACCGGGTCATGGAGATCATGCACCGGCTGCCGCCTGCCGCGCAGGAGAGCATCATCGAGTCGCTGAGCCCCGAGGAGCAGCGCCACTACGGCGTGCAGCCGCACCGCCGGCAGCCGCAGCAGGTCGGCGTGCGCCCGCAGGGTGACGGCGTCCCCAGCCAGCACCACGGGCAGCTGCCCGCCGACCAGGTGGCCCGGATCCCGGGCGGCGGCCAGCCGCCGAGACCGGGCACGCACCGGATGCCACCGAACAACGGGCCAGGTGGCCGGTGAGCTCTCCCGCAACACAGGCGAAGATCCCCGGGATCGGCATGCTCCGCGAGACCGGGAACCTGTTCGCTCTCGGCCTGGACATCGTCCGCGGCCTGTTCCAGAGGCCCTTCCAGCTGCGGGAGTTCATCCAGCAGTCCTGGTTCATCGCGAGCGTGACCATCCTGCCGACGGCCCTGGTGGCCATCCCGTTCGGCGCGGTCATCTCGCTGCAGTTCGGCTCGCTCGCCCGCCAGCTGGGCGCGCAGTCCTACACCGGCGCGGGCTCCGTGCTCGCCACCGTGCAGCAGGCCAGTCCGCTGGTCACCGCGCTGCTGGTGGCGGGCGCGGGCGGAAGCGCCGTCTGTGCCGACATCGGTGCCCGGACCATCCGCGAAGAGATCGCCGCGATGGAGGTGCTCGGCGTCTCCGCGGTCCAGCGGCTGATCGTGCCGCGCACCCTGGCGATGATGCTGGTCGCGCTGCTGCTCAACGGCATGGTCAGCGTCATCGGCGTGCTCGGCGGCTACTTCTTCAACGTCGTGCTGCAGGGCGGGACGCCGGGTGCGTACCTGGCCAGCTTCTCGGCCCTCGCGCAGCTGCCCGACCTCTGGGTCGGCGAGATCAAGGCGCTGATCTTCGGGTTCATCGCCGCCGTCGTCGCGTCCTACCGGGGCCTGAACCCCTCCGGCGGCCCGAAGGGCGTCGGGGACGCGGTGAACCAGTCGGTGGTCATCACGTTCCTGCTGCTGTTCGTCGTGAACTTCGTGATCACCCTGATCTACCTGCAGATCGTGCCCGGAAAGCTGGACTAGCGCCATGACGTTCCTCCAGGGCGCCAAGCGCGTCGCCAACCGTCCGTTGCAGACGCTGGACACCCTCGGTGACCAGATGTCGTTCTACGGCCGCGCGCTGCTGTGGACGCCGCGGACCATCCGCCGCTACACGAAGGAAGTCCTCCGGCTGCTGGCCGAGGTGAGCTTCGGCTCCGGCTCGCTGGCGGTCATCGGCGGCACGGTCGGCGTGATGGTCGGCCTGACGCTGTTCACCGGTGTCCTCGTCGGCCTCCAGGGCTACTCGGCGCTGAACTCGATCGGGACGTCGGCCTTCACCGGCTTCCTGACCGCGTTCTTCAACACCCGCGAGATCGCGCCGCTGGTCGCCGGGCTCGCGCTGTCCGCGACGGTCGGCGCCGGGTTCACCGCACAGCTGGGCGCGATGCGGATCTCCGAGGAGATCGACGCGCTGGAAGTCATGGGCGTGCCGAGCCTGCCGTACCTGGTGACGACGCGGATCATCGCCGGGTTCGTCGCGGTCATCCCGCTCTACATCATCGGCCTGCTGAGCTCGTACCTCGCGTCGCGGCTGGTCGTCATCTACATCTACGGCCAGTCGGCGGGCACGTATGACCACTACTTCGACCTCTTCCTGCCACCGCAGGACGTGCTCTATTCGTTCATCAAGGTGCTGCTGTTCAGCGTCCTGATCATCCTGTCGCACTGCTACTTCGGGTACCGGGCGACCGGCGGCCCGGCCGGTGTCGGCGTCGCGGTCGGCAAGG
The DNA here is from genome assembly GCF_040610315.1 of Amycolatopsis sp. NPDC004169. NCBI lineage: Bacteria > Bacillati > Actinomycetota > Actinomycetes > Pseudonocardiales > Pseudonocardiaceae > Amycolatopsis > Amycolatopsis sp. NPDC004169. Next base: position 182,602 of record NZ_JBEXMD010000004.1, on the reverse strand, counting down.
CCGTGCGGCTGTCCATCGTCACGGTGTCGATCATGAACTTCTTCATCGGGTTCGCCATCTGGGGAACCGACGTCACGGTAAGGATCGCGGGATGAGGACGCTCCGACGCAGGCTGCTCGGCCTGCTGCTCGTCGCCGTGATGGTCGGCGGGGTGGCGCTGTCCATCGCGCTCTACGACAAGGCGTTCACGCCGGTCGTCACGGTCAAGCTGGAAGCCGACAAGATCGGCAACCAGCTGATCAAGCAGTCCGACGTCAAGGTGCGCGGGCTGATCGTCGGCTCGGTGCAGGACATCGTCGCCACCGACAAGGGTGCCGAGCTGACCCTGGCGCTCCAGCCGGAATCGGCGAAGCTGATCCCGGAGAACGTCTCGGCGCGGTTCCTGCCCAAGACGCTCTTCGGCGAGCGGTTCGTCTCGCTGGAGATCCCGAAGGACCCGTCGGCGAAGACGCTGAGCAACGGGGACGTCATCCCGCAGGACCGCACGTCGAACGCGGTCGAGCTGGAGCAGGCGTTCTCCCACCTGATGCCGGTGCTGCAGGCGGTGCAGCCGCAGAAGCTGTCGGCCACGCTCACCGCGATCTCGACGGCGCTGTCCGGCCGCGGCGACCAGCTCGGCGACACGCTGTCGCAGCTGGGCAGCTACATCGGCGAGCTGAACCCGCACGAGCCGGAGCTGCAGCACAACCTCAAGGCGCTCGCGGAGTTCTCCGACCACCTCAAGGACGCGGCCCCGGACCTGGTGCAGAGCCTGGACAACCTGAGCACGACGACCCGGACCGTGGTCGACGAGCGGCAGAACCTGAGCAACCTCTACGGCAGCCTCACCCAGGCTTCGGTGGACCTGCAGACGTTCCTGCAGAACAACAAGGACAACATCATCTCCCTCGTCGACACCGCCCGGCCGACGGCCGAGCTGCTGGCGAAGTACGCGCCGGAGTACCCCTGCGTGATCTCCCAGATGGCGAAGAACGTCCCGCTGATCGACCAGGCGCTGGGCAAGGGCACCAACCAGCCCGGCCTGCACGCGACCATCGAGATCATCGTGCCGCGCGCGCCCTACCAGGCCGGCAAGGAAGAGCCGCGGTTCGAGGACAAGCGCGGCCCGCGCTGCTACGACATCAAGGACATCCCGAAGCCGTTCCCGTCCGAGCCGCCGGACGGCGCGTTCAAGGACGGCACGCTGCACCAAGCCGCGCCCAAGAGCGTCGGCGAGGGCCTCAACCCGGCCAAGTTCAAGGCCGACGCGGCCGGCAACGGCGGTAGCGGTGGAGACCTGGCCTACTCGACGGCGGAGCAGGGCTTCCTGGCCGACCTGCTCGGCCCGCAGCTGGGCATGAACGCCGCCGACGTCCCGGGCTGGAGCGCGCTGCTCGTCGGCCCGCTGTACCGGGGTGCGGAGGTGACGGTCAAGTGAGGGGCCTGCTCGCGCCGCTGATCAAGCTCGGCATCTTCGTGGTGGTCACCGTGCTGTTCACCACGATCCTCGGGATCAGCATCGCCAACATCAACACCACCAGCACCAACGCCTACAAGGCCCGCTTCACCGACGCGACGCTGCTGCTGCCCAACGACGACGTCCGCATCGCCGGCGTCCGGGTCGGGCAGGTCAAGGACGTCAAGATCGTCGACAAGCGCCAGGCCGAGGTGGAGTTCGAGGTCGACGCCGGGCGGACGCTGCCCGCCGGGGTGACCGCGCAGATCAAGTTCCGCAACCTGGTCGGCCAGCGGTACGTCTCGCTCGGCGAGGGCGAGAACTCCGGCGGCAAGACGCTGGCCCCCGGCGGCACCATCCCGCTGGAGCGGACCACGCCGGCGCTGGACCTGACAGAGCTGTTCAACGGCTTCAAGCCGCTGTTCACCGCGCTCAACCCGGACGACGTCAACAAGCTGTCCTACGAGGTCATCCAGGTCCTGCAGGGCGAGGGCGGCACCGTGGAGAGCCTGCTGTCGCACACGGCGTCGCTGGCCACCACGATCGCCGACAAGGACCAGGTGATCGGCGAGGTCATCGACAACCTCAACTCGGTGCTCGACACGGTCAACGCGCACACCCCGCAGCTCAACGACCTGATCGTGAAGCTGCAGCAGCTGGTGTCCGGCCTCGCCGCCGACCGCAAGCCGATCGGCGACGCGATCGAGAGCCTCGGCAACCTGGCCCAGACGACGTCCGGGCTGCTCGGCGAGGTCCGCGAGCCGCTGAAGAACGACATCAGCGCGCTCGGCAACCTCACGAGCGCGCTCAACAAGAACGAGCCGGAGCTGGAGCACTTCATCCAGTTCCTGCCGACCAAGGTGAGCACGCTGACCCGCACCGCGGACTACGGCTCCTGGTTCAACTTCTACGCCTGTGAGTTCTCCGGGAGCGTGAGCTTGCCGCCACTGATCAACGACGTCGCCCTGCCCCTGCTGCCGGCGAACCGGGCGAGGTGCTCCGGATGAAGTCCTTCCAGAAGCGCAACCCGGTGCCGATCGCGCTGGTCGGGATCGTCGTGCTGGCCCTCGCTTTCACCGCCGCGCTCAACTCCGACGACCTGCCGCTGATCGGCGGCGGCACCACCTACAGCGCCGAGTTCAGCGAGGCGTCCGGGCTGCAGAAGGACAACGACGTCCGGATCGCCGGCGTCAAGGTCGGCAAGGTCAGCGACATCGAGCTCGACGGCGCCTCGGTGAAGGTGTCGTTCAAGGTCAAGGACGCCTGGCTGGGCGACCGGACCAGCGCCGCGATCAAGATCAAGACCCTGCTCGGGCAGAAGTACCTGTCGCTGGACCCGCAGGGCGAGAACGCGCTGAACCCGGGCACCGGCATCCCGCGGGACCGCACGATGGCGCCCTACGACGTGCTCGACGCCTTCCGCGGGCTCTCCCAGACCGTCGACAACATCGACACCAAGCAGCTGGCCCAGAGCTTCGACACGATCTCGCAGACCTTCGCCAACACCCCGCAGGACGTCCGGGGCGCGCTGTCCGGGCTGTCCAAGCTGTCGGACACGATCGCCTCGCGCGACCAGCAGCTGTCGAACCTGCTGGCCAACACCCGCGAGGTGTCGCAGACGCTGGTCGACCGGGACGCCGAGGTGCAGAAGCTGCTCGACGACGGCAACGACCTGCTCGGCGAGCTGGCCAAGCGCGAGGACGCGATCACCGCCCTGCTCAACGGCTCCCGCGAGCTGGCCACCCAGCTGCAGGGCCTGATCGACGACAACGACAAGCAGCTCGACCCGGTGCTGACCCAGCTCGACCAGCTGACGTCGATGCTGCAGCGCAACCAGGACTCGCTGGCCGAGGGCCTCAAGAAGTTCGCGCCCTTCATCCGCGTGTTCACCAACACCATCGGCAACGGCCGCTGGTTCGACAACTACATCTGCGGCCTGCTGCTGCCGTCGATGGGCCCGATCAACGAAGAGGGGTGCTACACGAAATGAGTGACACCCGCTTCGGGCAGGCCCTGACCAGGGGCTTCACCATCGCGATCGTGCTCGCGCTCGTCGTCGCCGGCGGGATCTGGTGGACCCTCAAGGACGCCGGCCGCAACCACCTGACCGCGTACTTCGCCGGCGCCGTCGGCCTGTACGAAGGCAACAGCGTGCGGATGCTCGGCGTCGACATGGGCACGGTCACCAAGATCCAGCCCATGGGCGACCGGGTGAAGGTCGACTTCGAGTACGACCGCTCGGTCGCCGTCCCGGCCGACGCCAAGGCGCTCATCGTGGCGCCGTCGCTGGTGTCCGACCGGTACGTCCAGCTCGCCCCGGCCTACACCGGCGGCCCGCGGATCTCCGACGGCGCGGTGATCGGCCTCGACCGCACCGAGGTGCCCCTCGAGGTCGACCAGCTGGCGGCCAGCCTGGCCCGGGTCAGCGAGACCCTCGGCCCGAACGGCGCCAACAAGAACGGCTCGCTGTCGAACCTGCTGAACACCGCGGCGGCCAACGTCGACGGCAACGGCCAGGCCCTGCACGACACGATCACCAAGCTCGGCCAGGCGGCCGGGACGCTGGCCGGCAACAAGGACGACCTGTTCTCCACGGTGGCGAACCTCGGCAAGTTCTCGCAGACGCTGGCCGACTCCGACAAGCAGGTCCGCACCTTCGAAAGCAGGCTCGCCGACGTCAGCGGCTACCTGGCGTCCGAAAAGGACAACCTGGCCGCGACCGTGCAGCAGCTGGGCACCACGCTCACCGCGGTGCAGTCGTTCATCGACGCCAACCACGACCGGCTCAAGTCCAATGTGGACAAGCTGGCCGGCATCACCAAGGTGCTCGTCGACCAGCGCAGCTCGCTCGCCGAGATCCTCGACGTCGCCCCGGTCGGCCTGAGCAACCTGGTCAACACCTACAACGGTTCGTCCGGCACGCTCGACGCCCGGCCGAACCTCAACGAGCTCACCCAGCCGCCGCTGGTGATGATCTGCCGCCTGCTCAAGCAGGTCGGCACCAACAGCATCCCCGACGTGCTCGGCAACGCCTGCGAGAGCATCGCCGGCGTGGTCGACAAGGTGATCCCGCTGCCGTCCGTGGCGCAGACCGTGCAGGCCCTGCAGTCCGGTCAGCTGCCGCCGCTGCCGCTGCCCATCGCCGGGCAGCTCTACGGAGGTGGCCAGTGAAGAAGGTCTTGACCATCGGGGCCCTCGCCACGGCGTCCGCCCTGGTCCTCTCCGGATGCGCCTTCAAGGGCATCTACGACCTGCCGCTGCCCGGCGGCGCCGACCTCGGCGACCACCCGTACACGGTGAACGTCGAGTTCCGGGACGTGCTCGACCTGACCCCGCAGGCCGGGGTGAAGGTCAACGAGGTGCCGATCGGCCGGGTCGAGAACGTCGGCCTCACCAAGGACGGCTGGCACGCGCTGGTCACGCTCAAGGTGAACGGCGACGTCAAGCTGCCCGCCAACGCCATCGCCAACGTCAAGCAGTCCAGCCTGCTCGGTGAGAAGTACGTCGAGCTGGCTTCGCCCGGCGACGACCAGGCCCACGGCAAGCTCACCGACAACGCGACCATCCCGCTGGCCCGCACGAACCGCAGCGTCGAGGTCGAGGAGCTGCTCGGCGCGCTGTCCCTGCTGCTCAACGGCGGCGGCGTCGACCAGCTCAACACCATCACCAAGGAACTCAACAAGGCCACCTCCGGCCGCGAACCGGACATCAAGGCGCTGCTGGACAACGCGAACCAGCTGGTGACCAACCTCGACCGGCAGTCGCAGAACATCACCCGCGCCATCGACGGGCTGAACCGGCTCTCCTCGACCCTCAACGACCAGAAGGACAAGCTGGTCGGCGCGGTCGACAACCTCGGGCCCGGGCTCGGCGTGCTGGAGCAGCAGCGCGGCCAGCTGGTCACCATGCTGCAGGCGCTGGACAACCTCTCCGGCGTCGCCACCGACACGGTGAACAAGTCGCAGAAGGACCTCGTGGCCGACCTCAAGGCGCTGACGCCGACGCTGCAGAAGCTCGGTGAGGCGGGCAACGACCTGCCGAAGGCCCTGGAGATCCTGCTGACGTTCCCGTTCAGCGACCAGGCCGTCAACGGCGTCAAGGGCGACTACTTCAACCTGTTCGCGAAGGTGGACCTGAACCTGAAGACCATCGTCGAGAACCTGGGCAACAGCAGGCAGAACGCGCTGTCCGGGCAGCTGCCGCTGGCCGGCCTGACCGGCGGGGTGCCGGGCACGCCCGCCAACCAGCCGCCGCCGCTGCCGATCCCCGGCGCCGGCACGCAGTCCGGCCAGTCCAAGCCGGGCCTGGGCAACCTCTTCGGGCTGCTGGGAGGTGCGGGCTGATGCTGATCCGCCGGACGAAGATCCAGCTGATCGCCTTCGTGGTGATCTCCGTCGTCGCGATCGTCTACGCGCTGATCCGGTTCGCCGGGCTCGGCACGGTGTTCGGGAACAGCGGCTACACGGTCAAACTGCAGCTCAACGAATCGGGCGGCATCTTCACCAACGCCGAAGTCACCTACCGCGGCTTCAACATCGGCCGGGTCGGCGAGATGCGGCTGACCCCGACCGGGCTCGAAGCCGACCTGAACATCGACCCGTCGGCGCCGAAGGTGCCCGCGGACCTCGACGCCGTCGTCGCCAACCGGTCGGCGGTCGGCGAGCAGTACGTCGACCTGCGGCCCAAGGCCGACCAGGGCCCGTACCTCGCGGGCGGCTCGGTGATCCCGGCGACCAAGACGACCACCCCGGTCAGCACCGACCGGCTGATCGGCGACCTCGACTCGCTCGCCGCGTCGGTCCCGGTCGACTCGCTGCGCACGGTCGTCGACGAGTCCTACGACGCCTTCCGCGGCACCGGCGGCGACCTGCAGAAACTGCTCGACACCGCGCGCAGCTTCACCACGACCGCGCAGCAGTACCTGCCGCAGACGATCCAGCTGCTGGACGCCGGCGGCCAGGTGCTCGACACGCAGAACGCCGAAGCCGCGAACTTCGCCTCGTTCAGCAAGAGCCTCAACGAGCTCACCGGCACGCTGAAGAACTCCGACGGCGACCTGCGCAAGCTCATCGGCATCACGCCGCAGGTGGCCGCGCAGGTCAGCCAGGTGCTGCAGGAGTCCGGTCCCGGCCTCGGCGCGCTGACGGCGAACCTGCTCACCACGGCCAACCTGACCGTGACCCGCCTCGACGGCATCGAGCAGGGGCTCGTGACGTACCCGGCGCTGGCCGGCGCGGCGAGCAGCGTGGCCCCCGGCGACGGCACCGCGCACCTCGGGCTGGTGCTCAACCTGTTCAACCCGCCGTCGTGCACCAAGGGGTACCTGCCGTACTCGCAGTACCGGACCGGGAACGACCTCTCGGCGAAGCCGGCGAAGGAAGACGCGTACTGTGCCGAACCGAAGGGCAGCCCGATCAACGTCCGCGGTTCGCAGAACGCGCCGTACGGCGGGGTGCCGGTCGCGCCGTCGGACAGCGACGTCGCGGCCAACAAGAACCGGCCGGCCGAAGAGCTGGCCGAGGAGCGGGACACCCGGGGCGTTCCGGGCATCGTCGGCAGCCCCGGCGTCAGCCTGAACAGCCTGGGCTCGCTGCTCGGCCTGTCCTGACGTGGATTTGATGACCGTTACCTACCCTGGAGTGTCATGAGCACGGACGAGCCGGCCGCCACGACGGTCGAGGAGGAGCCCTCGGCGAAACCGTCGAAGGACCCCTCGCGGATCCTGGTGCTCGGCGCCGGGGCGCTGGCGCTGGCCGCCCTGATCGCGGCGGCGATCTTCGGCATCCAGTGGTGGGTGGCCGAGAACGACGACAACGCCGCACTGGCGGCCTCGCGCGAGGCCGTCGTCAAGGCGGGGACGAACGCGCTCAAGGCCTACACCGAGGTCGACTACACCGACCTCGACGGCTTCTTCGCCCGGCAGAAGGCCGTGTCGGACGACAAGATGGCGCAGCAGATCGACCAGTCGGCGCCGACGTTCCGCAAAGCGCTCTCCGACGCCAAGACGAAGGTCACCACCGACGTCCAGGACATCGCCGTCGAGGAGCTCGACGACCACGAAGGCAAGGCCAGCTTCCTCGCCGCCATCGCCACCACCGTCACCCAGGGGGACAAGAGCAGCGCGAAGCCGCTGCGCCTCGAAGTGTCGATGACCCGGGTGGGCGATGACTGGAAGCTGTCCGGCATCGACAGCGTCCCGCTCGTCGCGGCCGGCCAATAGCGTCACCCAGAAGGAGCCTGCAGTGCCCCCCTCCCGCCGCCAGCCGCCGCGCAGCACCCCGACGCCGTCGCGGCGTCCCCGCGTGGCCGGGCTGCGCAAGCCTTCGACGGACGAGTCCGCGGCCGAGCGGACCGGTCAGCTGCCCGCCAAGCCGCGGCCGCGTCCTCGTCCGGCGCCCCGCCCGGTCGAGCCGGCCAGTGGGCAGCTGGACACGTCACCGGCCGAGGACACGCAGGTGTTCGCGGCGGTCGAACCCGCGGTCGAGGAGGAGCCGCAGGTCGATGCCCTGACGGGCGAACCGTCGGTGGAGGAGGAAGCTCCGCCGCGGCCGACGCCGCGCCGGAAGCAGCGGGACACCGGGATCGCGAAGCCGACCGAGGAAGCCGAGGTCGTCGCTTCGGAAGCGGAGCCGGCGAAGCCCGCGGGCTCGAAGGTGCCGAGGCCGTACCTGGTGGCAGGCGCGCTGGTGCTGGTCGCGCTGATCCTGGGCGGCCTGGCGTTCTGGTTCAAGTCCGAAGAGGTCAAGGTCTCCTCGGCGACGAGCAACACCGCGCTGCTGGACGTCGCGCGGACCGCGCAGGTCAAGGACGCCGTCTCGAAGGCGGCCGAAGCGCTGTTCTCCTACGACTTCAACAACATCAAGAAGACCGAGGACGCGGCGAACGACCTGCTCGCCAACGACGACGTCAAGGCCAAGTACAACTCGCTGATGGGCGAGGTGAAGCGGCTGGCGCCGGCCCAGAAGATGATCGTGACGTGCAAGGTGACCCGCGCGGCGGTGATCATGCTCAACGGCGACCTGGCGAAGGTGATGGTCTTCGTCGACCAGACCTCGACCCGCACGGACACGAAGAAGACGACCGCGGGCACCGCCCAGCTCCACCTGAACGCCCAGCTGCAGGGCGACAAGTGGAAGATCACCGACATGGACACCTACAACGCCCCGAAGGTCCCGGCGGCGTCGCAGGCCCCCGCGTCGGCACCGGCCTCCCCGTCGCCGTCGAAGTAGCCCGGTTCGGCCGGCCGGATCGGACGCGCGGCCCGAACCGGCCGGAAATCAGCTCGTGCGGAGAGCGAACCGCGCCTTGCGGGCCTGCCCGGCGATCTTCCGGTCCGGGCGTTTCGCTGCGGCGATCGCACCGACGACGGCCGCTTTGCCGCCGGGCAGAGCCAGTTCGGCGAGCACCACTCCGACCTCGTGCAGGGCGGCAAGACGCCTTCGCCGCGAACGGTCCGGGCGGCGGCCAACCGCACCCCTCACCAAGCCTGCCGCTTCGGCCCAGCGGGGCAGGAGGGTGGATCCGGTTTCGGCGTGCCGTCCAGCTCGCCGACGCACCACCGCCGAAGGTCGGCCGGCGCTCGGCCGGGGACGGCAGTTCCACGGGCGGCAGGGCGGGGAGTTCGCAGTCCTTACACATCGCCGCCGGTGTGGCAGGCCGAACTACCCACGTTGGTAATGGCTCGTACCGGGCGGTGTGGGCGAGTCTCGGTACGTGAAGACATCGCGGCCGCTCGAGGTGGCTCTCATCGGTGCGGGGCTGATCGCCCGGCTGCACCTGGAAGCGTGGCTGGGTGCCGGCGCTGTCGTGCGGGTGTACTCCGACGACGGGCGGGGCGTCGAGCTGGCGCGGGAGTTCGACGCGAAGGCCGCCGGCTCCCTGGAAGAGGCGCTCGACGGCGCTGACGCGGTCGACATCTGCACGCCGACCGCGAGCCACCACCAGATCGCCATGACGGCCATCGGCGCCGGTGTCGGTGTCGTGTGCGAGAAGCCGCTCGCGGCCAGTGCCGAAGAGGCCGAAGAGATCGTCGCCGCCGCCGAACAGGCGGGCGTGCGGCTCTACGCCGCCCACGACGTCCGGTTCGCCGCACCCTACGCGCGCCTGCACGAGCTCGTTGCGAGCGGGAAGCTGGGCGAGGGCGCGATCGGCCGGTTCTCCTTCTCCGCCTACCACCCGCGGCCCTGGACCGGGCACGCCTCCGCCCGCTCGGGCGGGATCCTGACCGACCAGCTGCTGCACGGCGCCGACCTCGCGCACTGGGTCTTCGGGGACGTCGTCCGCGTGCACGCCGCCTACCAGGGCGACATCGCCACCCCGGCCCCCGAGGGGGCCGTCGCCACCGGGACCGCCGTGCTCACCCACGCCAGCGGCGCCATCAGCCAGGTCGTGAGCCGGTGGACGGCGACGCCGCGGCCGCCCGTGCGGGTGGCCTTCCACGTGTCGGGGACCGGCGGGACGGTGAGCTACGACTCCGAGTGGCCCCAGGAGGTCCGGGTGGTCGACGGCCTGGCCGAAAACTTCGGGTACGGCGGGCCTTCGGTGTTCGCCACCGAGATGCGGGAGTTCGCCACGGCGTTCGCGGGCGGACCCGAACCGCGGATCGGGGCGAAGGACGCGCTGGCCGCCGTGCGGATCATCCACGCCGCCGCCGAGTCCGCGTGGACCGGGCGGGCCGTCGAACTGCCGGTGAGAGGAGCAGCGTGAAGGTCGCCATCCTGTCGTCCACGCCCGAGAGGTACGCCCGGGCGTTGCGCGGCCTGCCGGACGTCGAAATCGTGGCCACGGCGGGCTGGGACGCGTTCGAGCCGGTCCGGCAGGCGGCCGAGGCCGGGGCGCGGGTGCTGTGCGAATACCCGCCCGCGGCCAAGGAAGCCGACCTGGAGGCCGTGGTGGCCGCCGGCGGCGACCGGCTCACCTTCGCGTCCCCGGCCTGCCACGGCGAGGCGTTCGCGGTGGTGCGCAACGGAATCGCCGACGGCGGCATCGGGGAGCTCACGACGGTCCTCGGCTCGCTGACCACCAAAGCGGACGCGGTGCTGGGTGCCGCCGCGCCGTACCTGCTGGACCTGGCGGACGCCGTCCTCGGGGGCGAGCCCGCGCAGCAGGTGTACGCCCAGACCAACACCGTCCTCAATGGACGGCACGCGGAAAGCGCGGCGGTGCTGACCGTCCGGTACCGCAGCGGGCGGGTCGCATCGTTCGACTGCCGCCGCAGCGCGTCGGGAACGGGCCGTCCGGCCGTCACCTTCGTCGGGGACAAGGGGAGCGTGCAGTACGACGCCGGGCCGCGGCTGCTCGACGGCGACCGGGTTGAACTGGGCGGCGAAGACCTGGATGCGTTGCTGCTCAACGACTTCCTCGCGGACGGCGCCGGGACCGGTCCCGACGGCCGGGCCGCGCTGCGGACGTTCCGGATCGTCCAGGCGGCCTACGAATCGGCGCACACCGGCCAGCCCGTGGACCTGCCTCCCGAACCCTGACGGACGCCGAACCGAAGGGGCTTTCTCCTGTGCCACAGGGGAAAGCCCCTTTTCGTGTGGCCCGCGTGTGGTGCTCCAGGGCCCTACCAGAGTGAGGGATGTCGCTTTCCGGTGGCTCGCCTAGCCTGAATCGAGAACGAAAAGACTGTTCTGCGCTGGGAGATCCCCGAAACAGGTGGAGGCCGCGATGAGTGTTACGCAGGTGAAAATCGCGTTGGACGGCGGGCCGGCCGAACTGGCATCGGCGCACCGGAGTGTCGACGCTTCCGCGCTGGAGAACACGCTCAAGATCCGCCACGGGGCCGGGTACGAGCACTTCGTGCACGGCGGCGAGTTCCAGGCCGTCGACGGCTGCGACATCGCGGTCTTCCGCTGGTCGCACCGCACGAAGATCGCCGAATAAGAAACGCCGGAGCTCCCACGGGAAAGGTTTCCATGACCGACGCAATTTCGTTCGAGGTGCCGTGGGATCGGACCGACAAGTTCGACCCGCCCGCGGTGTTCGACTCTCTGCGCGAAGAGCGGCCGCTCGCGAAGATGGTTTACCCGGATGGGCACGTCGGCTGGATCGTCTCCAGCTACGAACTGGTCCGCGAGGTGCTCAGTGACCCGCGGTTCAGCCACAGCTGCGAGGTCGGCCACTTCCCGGTGACCCACCAGGGCCAGGTCATCCCGACCCACCCGCTGATCCCCGGCATGTTCATCCACATGGACCCGCCCGAGCACACCCGCTACCGCAAGCTGCTGACCGGTGAGTTCACCGTCCGCCGCACCAGCAGGCTGATCCCGCGCGTCGAGGCCGTGGCCGCCGAGCAGATCGAGGTCATGCGGGCCAAGGGTGCCCCGGCCGACATCGTGCTGGACTTCGCCAAGCCGCTGGTCCTGCGGATGCTGGGTGAGCTCGTCGGCCTGCCCTACGAGGAACGCGACCGGTATGTGCCCGCGGTGACCCTCCTGCACGACGCGGAAGCCGACCCGGCCGAGGCCGCGGCGGCCTACGAGGTGGCCGGGAAGTTCTTCGACGAGGTCATCGAGCGGCGGCGGCAGCAGCCCGCGGACGACCTGATCAGCTCGCTGGTCGGCGAGGACCTGACCCAGGAGGAGCTGCGCAACATCGTCACCCTGCTGCTGTTCGCGGGGTACGAGACCACCGAAGGCGCGCTGGCCACCGGCGTCTTCGCGCTGCTGCACCACACCGACCAGCTGGCGAAGCTGCGGGCGGAGCCGGCGAAGCTCGACGCCGCCATCGAGGAGCTGCTGCGCTACCTGACCGTCAACCAGTACCACACCTACCGCACCGCGCTGGAGGACCTGAAGCTCGACGGCGAGCTGGTCAAGAAGGGCGACACGGTGACGGTGTCGCTGCCCGCGGCCAACCGCGACCCGGAGAAGTTCGGCTGCCCGGCCGAGCTGGACATCGACCGCGACACCTCCGGTCACGTCGCCTTCGGGTTCGGCATCCACCAGTGCCTCGGCCAGAACCTGGCGCGCATCGAGCTGCGCGCGGGCTTCACGGCGCTCCTGCAGGCGTTCCCCGGCCTGCGGCTGGCCGTCCCGGCCGACGAGGTGCCGTTGCGGCTGAAGGGTTCCGTCTTCTCGGTGAAGAAGCTCCCCGTCTCCTGGTGAGCGGTTCTTCCCCCCGAACACCCGAAAGGATCTGCGGCACAGTGCGCACCGATCTCATCAAGCCACTTCACGTCGCACTCCTGGAGAACGCGACCCGTTTCGCGGACAAGCAGGCCTTCGCCGACGACCACCGGGCGGTGAGCTACGGCGAGCTCGAAGCGCGGACCCGCAGGCTGGCCGGGCACCTGGCCGTCCTCGGCGTCCGGCACGGGGACCGGGTGGCGATCTGCCTCGGCAACCGGGTGTCCACTGTGGAGAGTTACTACGCGGTCCTGCGGGCGGGCGGTGTCGGCGTGCCGCTCAACCCGGGTGCGGCGACGGCCGAGCTCGAGCACCCGCTGGCCGACAGCGGCGCCACCGTCGTCATCACCGACGCCGTGCAGGCGGCCCGGCTGCGGTTCGCGCCGCACGTCCGGCTGCTGGTGACCGGTGTGGACGTCCCGGCCGGTGCGCATTCGTACGACGAGCTCGCCGGCACCGAGCCGGCCGAGCCCGCGGCGGACGACCTCGGCCTCGACGAACCGGCCTGGATGTTCTACACGTCGGGCACGACCGGGCGGCCCAAGGGCGTCGTGTCGACCCAGCGCAACTGCCTGTGGTCCGTCGCCTCCTGCTACGTGCCGTTCCCCGGGCTGTCGGACGCCGACCGGGTGCTCTGGCCGCTGCCGCTGTTCCACAGTCTCTCCCACATCGCCTGCGTGCTCTCGGCGACCGTGGTCGGCGCGACCGTCCGGATCGTGGACGGCGGTTCGGCCGACGACGTCATGCGGGTGCTGCGGGCCGAGGACTCGACGTTCCTGGCCGGCGTGCCGACCACCCACCACCACCTGGTGCGGGCCGCCCGGCAGACCGGGTTCACCGCTCCGAGCCTGCGGATCGGCCTGGCCGGGGGCGCGGTCCTCGGCGCCGGGCTGCGGAGCGAGTTCGAAGAGACCTTCGGCGTGCCGCTGATCGACGCCTACGGCAGCACCGAAACCTGCGGGGCGATCACGATGAACCCGCCGGACGGGGCCCGGGTCGACGGCTCGTGCGGGCGGCCCGTGCCGGGTGTCGGCGTGCGGGTCGTCGACCCGGACACCGGCCTCGAGCGGCCCGCCGGCCAGGAGGGCGAGGTCTGGGTCAAGGGGCCGAACGTCATGCTCGGCTACCACAACGATCCGGAGGCGACCGCCGCGGCGATGGCCGACGGCTGGTTCCGCACCGGCGACCTGGCCCGCCGCGACGACGACGGCTACTTCACCATTTGCGGCCGGATCAAGGAGCTCGTCATCCGGGGCGGGGCGAACATCCACCCCGGCGAGGTCGAGGCGGTCCTGCGGACGGCCGACGGGGTCGCCGACGTGGCGGTCGGCGGCGTGCCGCACGAGTCCCTCGGCGAAGTGCCGGTCGCGTACGTGATCCCCGGGCCGTCCGGGTTCGACGCGGGCGCGCTGATCGAGCGGTGCCGCGAACAGCTGTCCGCCTACAAGGTGCCGGAACGGATCGTCGAGGTCGCCCGCATCCCGCGGACGGCGTCCGGCAAGGTCCGGCGGGGCCTGCTGGCCGACGAGCCCGGCGAGCTGCGGTACGCCGCGGCCGAGCACGAGGAGGAGTCCCGGCACGCCGACGAGGCGGTCGCCGCGGAGCTGCGCGCGAGACTGTCCGGAATGGACGAGCGGGCGCAGGGCGCACTCCTCGAAGACCTCGTCCGCACCCAGGCGGCCGACGTCCTGGGCCAGGCCGTCCCGGCCGGGCGCGCGTTCCGCGACCTCGGGTTCACCTCGCTGGCCATCGTCGAGCTGCGCAACCGGCTGACCGAGCACACCGGGTTATGGCTGCCGGCCAGCGCCGTCTTCGACCACCCGACTCCCGCGGCGCTCGCCGCCCGCGTCCGCGCCGAACTGCTCGGGCTCACCCAGGCCGTCGCCGAGCCGGTGGCGGCCGCCGACCCGGACGAGCCGATCGCCATCGTCGGGATGGCCTGCCGGCTGCCCGGTGGCGTGGCTTCCCCGGAAGACCTGTGGCGGCTGGTCGCCGAGCGCGTCGACGCCGTTTCGGACTTCCCGGACGACCGCGGCTGGGACCTCGACGGCCTGATCGACCCGGACCGGGAACGCGCCGGGACGTCGTACGTCGGCCAGGGCGGGTTCCTGCACGACGCCGGGCAGTTCGACGCGGGCTTCTTCGGGATCTCGCCGCGCGAGGCGGTCGCGATGGACCCGCAGCAGCGGCTGCTGCTGGAGACGTCCTGGGAAGCACTGGAGAACGCCGGGGTCGACCCCACCGCGTTGCAGGGCACCGACACCGGCGTGTTCTCCGGCCTGATGGGCCAGGGTTACGGGGCCGGCGCGGCCGAGCCCGAGCTCGAAGGATTCGTCACGACCGGCGTCGCGGCGAGCGTGGCCTCGGGCCGCGTCTCGTACGTGCTGGGCTTGGAGGGCCCGGCGGTCACCGTGGACACGGCGTGCTCGTCTTCGCTGGTCGCGATGCACCTGGCGGCGCAGGCGCTGCGGCAGGGCGAGTGCTCGATGGCGCTCGCCGGCGGGGTCACCGTGATGGCCACGCCCGGCTCGTTCGTCGAGTTCTCCCGGCAGCGCGCGCTGGCGCCCGACGGGCGGTGCAAGGCGTTTGCATCGGCGGCCGACGGGACCGGCTGGTCCGAGGGCGTCGGCGTGGTCGTGCTGGAGCGGCTCTCGGTGGCCCGCGAGCGCGGCCACCGGGTGCTGGCGGTCGTGCGCGGCAGCGCGGTCAACCAGGACGGCGCGTCCAACGGGCTCACCGCGCCGAACGGCCTCTCGCAGCAGCGGGTCATCCGCCGCGCGCTGGCCGCGGCCGGGCTGGCACCGTCCGATGTGGACGCCGTCGAGGCGCACGGCACCGGGACCACCCTGGGTGACCCGATCGAGGCCCAAGCCCTGCTGGCGACCTACGGGCAGGAGCGGGCGCAGCCGCTGTGGCTCGGCTCGCTGAAGTCGAACATCGGCCACGCGCAGGCGGCGGCCGGGGTCGCCGGGGTCATCAAGATGGTGCAGGCGCTGCGGCACGAGGTCCTTCCGCCGACGCTGCACGTCGACAAACCGACTCGCGAGGTGGACTGGTCCGCCGGTGCCGTCGAGCTGCTGACCGAGAGCCGGGACTGGCCGCGCGGCGACCGGCCGCGCCGGGCCGGGGTCTCCTCGTTCGGCGTCAGCGGGACCAACGCGCACCTGATCATCGAGGAAGCTCCCGCCGAAGAGCCGGTGGCCACCCCGGAGGCCCCGGTGGTGCCGCTGGTGGTGTCGGCGCGCAGCACGGAGGCGCTGTCCGGGCAGGCCGAGCGGCTGGCGGCCCTGCTGGAGGGGGACGTCTCGCTGACCGAGGTGGCCTCCGCGCTGGTGTCACGTCGGGCGGTGCTGGACGAGCGCGCGGTCGTCGTGGCCGGGTCGCGGGCGGAAGCCGTGGCCGGGCTGCGAGCGCTGGACCCGGCCGGTGCCGGGACACCGGGCAAGCTCGTGTGGGTGTTCCCCGGGCAGGGGACGCAGTGGGCCGGGATGGGCCGGGAGCTGCTGGACGCGTCCCCGGTGTTCGCCGAGCGGATCGCGGAGTGCGCGGCGGCGCTTGAGCCGTGGATCGACTGGTCCCTGGTGGACGTTCTGCGGGGCGAGGGCGACCTGGACCGGGTCGACGTGCTGCAGCCCGCGTGCTTCGCGGTGATGGTCGGGCTGGCCGCCGTCTGGGAGTCCGTCGGGGTGCGGCCGGACGCCGTCGTCGGGCACTCGCAGGGCGAGATCGCGGCCGCTTGTGTGTCGGGTGCGCTGTCGCTGGCGGACGCGGCGAAGGTGGTGGCCCTGCGCAGCCAGGCCATCGCGGCGGAACTCTCCGGTCGCGGTGGGATGGCGTCGGTCGCCTTGGGCGAGGACGAAGTGACCCCGAAGCTGGCGGACGGGGTCGAGGTCGCCGCGGTCAACGGGCCGTCCTCGGTCGTCATCGCGGGTGACGCCGACGCCCTCGACCGGACGCTGGAAGCGTTGTCGCGCGAGGGAATCCGCGTGCGGCGGGTGGCGGTGGACTACGCCTCCCACACCCGGCACGTCGAAGACATCCGCGGCACCTTGGCCGAGACCCTCGCCGGGATCACCGCGCAGGCCCCGGCGGTGCCGTTCTACTCCACCGTCACGAGCGAGTGGATCCGTGACGCCGGCGTCCTGGACGGCGGCTACTGGTACCGCAACCTGCGCAACCAGGTCCGGTTCGGCGCGGCCGCGGCGGCGCTGCTCGAGCAGGGCCACACGGTGTTCGTCGAGGTCAGCGCGCACCCGGTGACGGTTCAGCCCTTGAGCGAGCTGACCGGGGACGCGATCGGGACGTTGCGGCGTGAAGACGGTGGCCTGCGCCGGTTGCTGAGCTCGATGGGCGAACTGTTCGTCCGCGGCATCGACGTGGACTGGACCGCGGTGGTCCCCGCCGCCGGCTGGGTGGACCTGCCGACCTACGCCTTCGACCACCGGCACTACTGGCTCGAGCAGGCCGAACCGGCGTCGGCGGGCGACCCGCTCCTGGGCACGCTCGTCAGCACGCCCGGTTCCGGCCGCCTCACGGCCGTGGCCCGGTGGACGCGGCGGGCCCACCCCTGGGCGACCGACGGCCTGCTCCCGAACGCGGTGCTGGTCGAGGCGGCCATCCGGCTCGGCGACCTCGCGGCCACGCCCTTCCTCGCCGAACTGACCGTCGACGTGCCCGTGGTGCTGCCGCGGCGCGGTGGCCGGGACGTCCAGCTGGTCGTCGGCGAGCCCGGCGAACAGGGACAGCGGCCGATCGAGGTCTTCTCGCGCGAGGCCGACGAACCGTGGACGGGGCACGCCCACGGCACGCTTGCTCCCGTCGCCGCCGAGGCGGAAGGCCCGGCGGCGGCGGGAGACGCCATCGACGTCACCGTGGCCGGCCTGCGCGACGCGGATCGGTACGGCATCCACCCCGCCCTGCTGGACGCCGCCGTCCGCACGGTCGTCGGCGACGACCTGGTCCCGTCCGTCTGGACCGGGGTGTCCCTGCTGGCCGCCGGGGCCACCACCGTCACGTGCACGCCGACGGCGACCGGGCTGCGGCTGGCCGACCCCACCGGGCAGCCCGTCCTGACCGTCGAATCCGTGCGGGGCACGCTGTTCGCCGCCGGACTGCAGGCCACTGACTCGCTGTTCCGCGTCGAGTGGCCGGAAATCCCGCTGCCCGCCGCCGGTGAGACCGGCTTCGTGACGTGCGAAGCCACGTCGGCCGAGGAGACGCTGGCCGAGCTCCAGACCTTTCTTGCGGGTCCCGTGGACACCCGGCTGGCCGTGCTCACCGGGGACGGCGACGAACCCGGCGTGGCCGCGATCTGGGGCCTGGTGCGCTCGGCGCAGTCCGAGCACCCGGGCCGGATCGTGCTCGCCGACCTCGACGACCGCTCCGCGCTGCCCGCCGTGGTGGCGAGCGGCGAACCCCAGGTCCGGGTGCGCGACGGCGTCGCTTCGGTGCCGCGGCTGGCCCGGGTGACGCCCGAGCGGGACGCGCGGCCGCTCGATCCCGAGGGGACCGTCCTGGTCACCGGCGGCACCGGCACGCTCGGCGCGCTGACCGCCCGGCACCTCGTCACCGCGCACGGCGTCCGGCACCTCGTGCTGGTCAGCCGCCGCGGCGAGGCTCCCGAACTCCACGACGAACTGACCGCGCTCGGCGCGTCCGTGACCATCGCCGCGTGTGACGTGGCGGACCGGGCCCAGCTCGAAGCCGTGCTGGCGGCGATCCCGGCCGAGCACCCGCTCACCGCCGTGATCCACACCGCCGGGGTGCTGGCCGACGGCGTCGTCACCGAACTGACCCCGGACCGGCTCGCCACCGCGCGGCGGCCGAAGGCCGACGCCGCCCGGCTCCTCGACGAGCTCACCCGGGACGCCGACCTCGCCGCGTTCGTGCTGTTCTCCTCGGCCGCGGGCGTGCTGGGCAACCCCGGCCAGGCCGGGTACGCGGCGGCCAACGCCGAACTGGACGCGCTGGCCCGCGAGCGGAACCGCCGCGGCCTGCCGTCGGTGTCCATCGCCTGGGGCTACTGGGCGGCGGTCAGCGGGATGACCGAGCACCTGGGTGCCGCCGACCTGCGGCGCAACCAGCGGGTCGGCATGTCCGGCCTGCCCGCCGACGAGGGCATGGTGCTGCTGGACGCGGCCATCGGCACCGGAGGGGCGCTGGTGGCGGCCAAGTTCGACGTGGCCGCGTTGCGGGCGACGGCGAAGTCCGGCGGCCCGGTCCCGCCCCTGCTGCGCGGCCTGGCCCCGCTGCCGCGCCGGACGGCGGCCAAGACGGCGTCGCTGACCGAGCGGCTCGCCGGGCTGGGCGACGCCGAGCGGACCGCAGCCCTGCTCGACCTGGTCCGCCGGCACGCCGCCGAGGTGCTCGGCCACGCCGATGCCACCTCCGTCCACTCCGGACGGACGTTCAAGGACGCCGGCTTCGACTCGCTGACCGCGGTCGAACTGCGCAACCGCCTCGCCGCCGCGACCGGGCTCACCTTGTCCCCGGCGATGATCTTCGACTACCCGAAGCCCCCGGCGCTCGCGGACCACCTGCGCACCAAGCTCTTCGGCGAAGCCGCACCCCGCCGGGCCGAGATCGGCACCGCGGCGGTGGACGAGCCGATCGCGATCGTCGCGATGGCCTGCCGGTTCCCCGGTGGCGTGCACAGCCCCGAGGACCTCTGGCGGCTGGTCGCCGACGGCGTCGACGCCGTCACCGAGTTCCCCGCCGACCGCGGCTGGGACACCGAGCGGCTCTACCACGAAGACCCCGACCACGAAGGCACCACGTACGTCCGGCACGGCGCCTTCCTCGACGACGCCGCCGGGTTCGACGCCGCCTTCTTCGGCATTTCACCGAACGAGGCGCTCGCGATGGACCCGCAGCAGCGGCTGCTGCTGGAGACGTCCTGGGAGCTGTTCGAGCGGGCCGCGATCGACCCGGCCACCCTGGCCGGGCAGGACATCGGCGTGTTCGCCGGCGTCAACAGCCACGACTACAGCGTGCGGATGCACCACGCCGCCGGTGTCGAGGGCTTCCGGCTCACCGGCGGCTCGGCGAGCGTCCTCTCCGGCCGCGTCGCCTACCACTACGGCGTCGAAGGCCCGGCCGTCACGGTCGACACCGCCTGCTCGTCTTCCCTGGTGGCGCTGCACATGGCGGTGCAGGCGCTGCAGCGCGGCGAGTGCTCGATGGCCCTCGCGGGCGGCGTGATGGTGATGGGCACGGTCGAGACGTTCGTCGAGTTCTCGCGGCAGCGCGGGCTGGCCCCCGACGGCCGGTGCAAGGCGTTCGCCGACGCCGCCGACGGCACCGGCTGGTCCGAGGGGGTCGGCCTGCTCCTGGTGGAGCGGCTGTCCGAAGCCCGCCGTCGCGGGCACCAGGTGCTGGCCGTGGTCCGCGGGTCGGCGGTCAACTCCGACGGCGCGTCCAACGGCCTGACCGCCCCGAACGGCCCGTCCCAGCAGCGGGTGATCCGCAAGGCGCTGGCCGCCGCCGGACTGTCCACTTCGGACGTCGACGCGGTGGAGGCGCACGGCACCGGGACCACCCTCGGCGACCCGATCGAGGCCGAGGCGCTGCTCGCCACCTACGGGCAGGACCGCGAGCGGCCGCTGTGGCTCGGGTCGGTGAAGTCGAACCTCGGGCACACGCAGGCCGCGGCGGGGGTCGCCGGCGTGATCAAGATGGTGATGGCCATGCGCCACGGCGTCCTGCCCAGGACGCTGCACGTCGACCGGCCGTCGTCCCACGTGGACTGGACGGCGGGGGCGGTGGAACTGCTCACCGAAGCCCGCGAGTGGCCCGCTGACGGCCGTCCGCGCCGGGCCGGGGTGTCCTCCTTCGGCATCGGCGGCACCAACGCGCACGTCGTCCTCGAAGAAGTCCCCGAGCCGGTCACCGCGGCGAAGCCGGAGCCGGAAGCGTTCCTCGTGCCGGTGGTCCTCTCGGCGAAGACGGCGGCCGCGCTGCGCGGCCAGGCCGAGCGGCTCGCCGGGTTCCTCGGCGAGCGGCCCGACGTCCGGGTCGTCGACGTCGCCCACGCGCTCGCCACCACCCGCGCCCGGCTCGACCACGGGGCCGTCGTCCTGGCCTCCGGCCGGGACCGGCTCCGCGGCGACCTCGCCGCCTTCGGCCCGGGTGTGGTGACCGGGACGCCGGTCGACGGCAAGCTGGCCGTCCTCTTCACCGGCCAGGGCAGCCAGTGGGCCGGGATGGGCCGCGAGCTCGCCGAGACGTTCCCCGTCTTCCGCGACGCCTTCGAGGCCGCGTGCGCCGCGGTGGACGCGCACCTGGGCGGACGTCCGCTGCGCGAGGTCGTCTTCGGCGACGGCGCCGAGCTGGACCGGACGATGTACACCCAGGGCGCGCTGTTCGCCGTGGAGACCGCGCTGTTCCGGCTCTTCGAGTCCTGGGGCGTGCGGCCCGACCTCCTCGCCGGCCACTCGATCGGCGAACTCGCCGCCGCGCACGTCTCCGGTGTGCTGGACCTGGCCGAGGCGGGCGAACTGGTCGCCGCGCGCGGCCGGCTGATGCAGGCGCTGCCCGCGGGTGGCGCGATGGTCGCCGTCCAGGCGACCGAGGACGAGGTCGCGCCGCTGCTCGGCGACGCCGTCTGCGTCGCCGCGATCAACGGCCCGGACGCGATCGTGCTCTCGGGCGCCGAGGACGCCGTGCTGGCCGTCGCCGCCGAGCTGGCGGAGCGCGGCCGCAAGACGAAGCGGCTGACCGTCAGCCACGCCTTCCACTCGCCGCTCATGGAACCGATGCTCGACGAGTTCCGCGCGGTCGCGGAGCGCCTGACCTACCGGGCCGGTGTGCTGCCCGTCGTCTCGACGCTGACCGGGGAAATCGCGCCGCTCGACAGCCCGGGCTACTGGGTCGATCAGGTGCGCAACGCCGTGCGGTTCGGCGACGCGGTCACCGAGCTGAAGGCCCAGGGCGCGTCGACGTTCCTGGAGCTCGGCCCGGGTGGAGCACTGGCCGCGATGGCGCTCGGCACGCTCGGTGGCTCGGAGCAGAGCTGCGTCGCCACCCTGCGCAAGAACGGCGCCGAGGCCCCCGACGTGCTGACCGCGCTCGCCGAGCTGCACGTCCGCGGCGTGGCCGTGGACTGGACGGCGCTGCTCGGCGAGCCGGGTGCGGCGGTCGGGACCGTGCTGCCCACCTACGCGTTCCAGCACCAGCGCTTCTGGGTCGGCACCGACGACACCGACCTGACTCCGCCCCCGGCGGAACCGGTCGCGGCCCGCTCGGTCGAAGACGTGCTGGAGCTGGTCCGGGAGAGCGCCGCGGTCGTGCTCGGGCACCGGGACGCGAACGCGTTCGACCTCGACCGGTCCTTCAAGGACCACGGGTTCGACTCGCTCAGCGCGATCAAGCTGCGCAACCGCCTGCGTGACTTCACCGGGGTCGAGCTGCCCAGCACGCTGATCTTCGACTACCCGAACCCGGCCGTCCTCGCGGACCACCTGAAGGCCGAACTCGACGGCGAGCGCCCCGCGGCGCCGGTCGTGGTGGCCCGGGACGTCTCCGACGAGCCGATCGCGATCGTCGGCATGAGCACCCGGCTGCCCGGCGGTGCGGACAGCCCCGAGGAGCTGTGGCGGCTCGTCGCCGAAGGGCGGGACGCGATCTCCGGCTTCCCGGTCGACCGCGGCTGGGACCTCGACGGCCTCTACCACCCGGACCCGGCCCACGCCGGCACGAGCTACACCCGCTCGGGCGGCTTCCTGCACGACGCGGCCCAGTTCGACGCCGGGCTCTTCGGGATCTCGCCGCGTGAAGCGCTGGCCATGGACCCGCAGCAGCGGCTGCTGCTGGAGACGTCGTGGGAGGCACTGGAACGCGCGGGCGTCGACCCGCTGTCCGCGCGCGGGTCCGACGTCGGCGTCTTCACCGGGATCGTCCACCACGACTACGTGACCCGGCTGCGCGAAGTGCCCGAAGACGTCCAGGGCTACACGATGACCGGCACCGCTTCGAGCGTGGCGTCCGGCCGGGTGGCCTACACCTTCGGCTTCGAGGGGCCCGCGGTCACGGTGGACACCGCGTGCTCGTCGTCGCTGGTGGCCATCCACCTGGCGGCGCAGGCGCTGCGCCAGGGCGAGTGCTCGATGGCACTGGCCGGCGGGGCGACCGTGATGGCCAGCCCGGACGCCTTCCTCGAGTTCTCCCGCCAGCGCGGCCTGTCCGCCGACGGCCGGTGCAAGGCGTACGCGGAGGGCGCGGACGGCACGGGCTGGGCCGAGGGCGTCGGGGTGGTCGTCCTCGAACGGCTGTCGGTGGCGCAGGAGCGGGGCCACCGCGTGCTCGCCGTCCTGCGGGGCAGCGCGGTGAACCAGGACGGCGCGTCCAACGGCCTCACGGCCCCGAACGGACCTTCACAGCAGCGGGTGATCCTCGGCGCACTGGCCAGTGCCGGGCTCGCACCGTCCGATGTGGACGTCGTGGAGGGGCACGGGACCGGCACGGCGCTGGGCGACCCGATCGAGGTCCAGGCGCTGCTGGCCACCTACGGGCAGGACCGCGAGACGCCGCTGTGGCTCGGCTCGCTGAAGTCGAACATCGGGCACACGCAGGCCGCCGCCGGGGTGGTCGGCGTGATCAAGATGGTCATGGCCATGCGCCACGGCGTCATGCCGGCCACCCTGCACGCCGACGAGCGCACGAGCCAGGTCGACTGGTCCGCGGGCGCGATCGAGGTCCTCGCCGAGGCACGGGAGTGGCCGCGCACCGGCCGTCCGCGCCGCGCGGGTGTGTCCTCCTTCGGCGCCAGCGGCACGAACGCGCACCTGATCATCGAGGAAGGCCCCGCCGAAGAACCCCCGGTGGACGAGACGGCTTCCGTGGTGCCTCTGGTGGTTTCCGCGCGCAGCACCGGCTCGCTCGCCGGGCAGGCCGGCCGGCTGGCGGCGTTCCTCGACGGCGACGTCTCGCCGGCGGGCGTGGCCGGGACCCTGGTTTCGAGCCGCGCCACGCTGAACGAGCGCGCGGTCGTCATCGCGGGCTCCCGCGACGAGGCCAAGGACGGCCTGCAGGCACTGGCCCGCGGCGAGAACGCGCCCGGCGTGGTGACCGGCACCGCGGGCAAGCCGGGCAAGGTCGTCTGGGTGTTCCCCGGCCAGGGTTCGCAGTGGACCGGCATGGGCCGGGAGCTCCTGGACACCTCGCCGGTGTTCGCCGAGCGGATCAAGGAATGCGCCTCCGCGCTGGAGCCGTGGACCGACTGGTCGCTGCTCGACGTGCTGCGCGGCGACGCCGACCTGCTGGACCGCGTCGACGTGGTGCAGCCGGCCGGCTTCGCGATGATGGTCGGCCTCGCCGCCGTGTGGACCTCCCTCGGCGTGGTCCCGGACGCGGTGCTGGGCCACTCCCAGGGCGAGATCGCCGCGGCCTGCGTCTCCGGAGCGTTGTCACTGGACGACGCGGCGAAGGTGGTCGCGTTGCGCAGCCAGGCGATCGCCGCCGAACTGGCCGGGCGCGGCGGGATGGCGTCGGTCGCGTTGAGCGAGGAAGACGCCCTCGCGCGGCTGGTGCCGTGGGCGGACCGGGTCGAGGTGGCCGCGGTCAACAGCCCGTCTTCGGTCGTGATCGCGGGCGACGCCGAGGCGCTCGACCAGGCCCTCGAAGCGCTGTCCGGCGACGGCGTCCGCGTGCGGCGGGTCGCGGTGGACTACGCCTCGCACACCCGGCACGTCGAGGCCATCGCCGGCACCCTGGACCGGACCCTGGCCGGGCTCAGCCCGCAGGAACCGGCGATCCCGTTCTACTCCACCGTTCTCGGCGCGTGGCTCGAAGACGCCGTCGTCGACGGCGGCTACTGGTACCGGAACCTGCGGCAGCAGGTGCGGTTCGGCCCGTCGGCGGCCGAGCTGGCCGGGCCGGGGCACACGGTGTTCGTCGAGATCAGCGCCCACCCGGTGCTGGTCCAGCCACTCAGCGAACTCGGCGACGACGCCGTGGTGAGCGGAACCCTCCGCCGTGACGACGGCGGGCTCCGGCGCCTGCTGACCTCGGCGGCCGAGCTCCACGTCCGCGGCGTGGCCGTGGACTGGACCGCGGCGCTGCCCACGGCCGGCCGGGTCGACCTGCCGACGTACGCCTTCGACCGGCGCCACTTCTGGCTCCACGAAGCCGAAACCACCGGGACCGAGGCGGGCGGAGGCGCGGACGGCGAGTTCTGGACCGCGATCGAACAGTCCGATGTGGACAGCCTGGCCGAGCTGCTCGACCTGGTGCCGGAACAGCGCGGCGCGCTCAGCACCGTCGTGCCGGTGCTCGCCGAGTGGCGGGACCGGCGCCGGGAACGCTCGACCGCGGAGAAACTGCGCTACCAGGTCACCTGGCAGCCCCTCGAACGCGAAGCCACCGGTGTGCCCGGTGGGCGCTGGCTGGCCGTCGTCCCGGCCGGCACCTCCGGCGCGCTCCTGGACGAGCTGACCGCCCAGGGCCTCGACCTCGTCCGGCTGGAGGTCGGCGGAACCGCGCGGGAGCAGCTCGCCGAGCGGGTGCGGGGTGTCCTGGCCGAGCACGACCTCACCGGCGTGCTGTCCCTGCTCGCGCTCGACGGCGGGCCCGCGGACGCGACCGAGATCACCGCGTCGACGCTCGCGCTGGTCCAGGCGCTGGGCGACAGAGGCGTCGCCGCGCCGCTGTGGTGCCTCACCTCCGGCGCGGTGAACATCGGCATCCAGGACGCCGTCACCGCACCCGCCCAGGCGGCCGTCTGGGGCCTCGGCCGCGCCGTCGCACTGGAACGCCTCGACCGGTGGGGCGGCCTGATCGACCTGCCGGCCGCGATCGACGCGCGCACGGCCCAGGCCCTGCTCGGCGTGCTCAACGGCGCCGGCGGGGAAGACCAGCTCGCGGTCCGGCGGTCGGGCGGCTACCGCAGGCGGCTGGTCCGCAAGCCGGTGCCGGAGTCCGCTTCGGGCAAGTGGGAACCGCGGGGCACGGTCCTGGTGACCGGCGGCGCCGAAGGGCTCGGCAGGCACGCCTCGGTCTGGCTCGCGCAGGCGGGCGCCGAGCGGCTCATCGTCACCGGCCACGAGGGTGCCGAGGACCTGCGGGCCGAGCTCGCCGGGTTCGGCACCACCGTCGAGTTCTGCGACGGCACCGACCGGGACGCGATCGCGCGGCTGGTGGCCGAGGCCGAGGTGACCGCCGTGGTGCACGCGGCCGACATCGCCCAGACCAGCTCCGTCGACGACACCGGGCGGGCCGACCTCGACGAGGTGTTCGGCGCCAAGGTGACCACCGCGGTGTGGCTGGACCAGCTCTTCGAGGACACCCCGCTCGACGCCTTCGTCGTGTTCTCCTCGATCGCGGGCATCTGGGGCGGCGGCGGCCAGGGCCCGGCGGGTGCGGCCAACGCCGTCCTCGACGCCCTGGTCGAATGGCGCCGGGCCCGCGGCCTGAAGGCGACGTCGATCGCCTGGGGTGCCCTGGACGAGATCGGCATCGGCATGGACGAAGCCGCCCTCGCCCAGCTGCGCCGCCGCGGTGTGCTCCCGATGGCGCCGCCGCTGGCCGTCACCGCGATGGTGCAGGCCGTCGCCGGCAACGAAAAGGCCGTCGCGGTGGCCGACATGGACTGGGGTGCCTTCATCCCCGCGTTCACCTCGGTCCGGCCCAGCCCGCTGTTCGCCGACCTGCCCGAAGCGAAGGCGATCCTCCAGGCCGCGCAGGACGACGGCGCCGACGGCGACACCGCGGCGTCGCTCGCGGATTCGCTGCGGGCGGTCCCGGACGCCGAGCAGAACCGCATCCTGCTGAAGCTGGTCCGCGGGCACGCCTCGACCGTGCTCGGCCACAGCGGTGCCGAGGCCATCGGCCCGCGGCAGGCGTTCCAGGAGGTCGGCTTCGACTCGCTGGCCGCGGTCAACCTCCGCAACAGCCTGCACGCGGCCACCGGGCTGAAGCTGCCCGCGACGCTGATCTTCGACTACCCCACCCCGGAGGCGCTGGTCGGCTACCTGCGCGTCGAGCTGCTCCGGGAAGCCGACGACGGCCTGGACGGGCGCGAGGACGACCTCCGGCGGGTGCTCGCGGCCGTGCCGTTCGCCCGGTTCAAGGAAGCGGGCGTCCTGGACACCCTGCTCGGCCTGGCCGACGCCGAAGCCGGTCCGGAGCCGGAGGTCCCCGGACCGGCTGCCGGCGACGCAGAACTGATCGACGCACTGGACATCTCCGGTCTCGTGCAACGGGCCCTCGGGCAGACGAGCTGACCGCCGATGGCGAACGAATCGTGGAGGAAGAACATGTCCGCGCCGAACGAGCAGATCGTTGACGCACTGCGCGCCTCGCTGAAGGAGAACGTCCGCCTCCAGCAGGAGAACGCCGCGCTCACCGCGGCCGCCGCGGAGCCCATCGCGATCGTCTCCATGGCCTGCCGGTACGCCGGCGGGATCCGCGGCCCGGAGGACTTCTGGCGCGTGGTGTCGGAAGGCGCCGACGTCTACACCGGCTTCCCCGAAGACCGCGGCTGGGACGTCGAGGGCCTCTACCACCCGGACCCCGACAACCCCGGGACGACGTACGTGCGGGAGGGCGCCTTCCTGCACGACGCGGCCCAGTTCGACGCCGGGTTCTTCGGGATCTCGCCGCGTGAAGCGCTGGCCATGGACCCGCAGCAGCGGCAGCTCCTCGAGGTGTCCTGGGAGACCCTCGAACGGGCCGGCATCGACCCGCATTCGGTGCGCGGCAGCGACATCGGCGTCTACGCCGGGGTCGTGCACCAGGACTACGCCCCGGACCTCAGCGGGTTCGAAGGCTTCATGAGCCTGGAGCGCGCTCTCGGCACCGCGGGCGGCGTCGCCTCCGGCCGGGTCGCCTACACGCTCGGGCTCGAAGGCCCCGCCGTCACCGTCGACACGATGTGCTCGTCGTCGCTGGTGGCGATTCACCTGGCGGCGCAGGCCCTGCGCCGCGGCGAGTGCTCGATGGCGCTGGCCGGCGGCTCGACCGTGATGGCCACGCCCGGCGGGTTCGTCGGCTTCGCGCGGCAGCGGGCGCTGGCCTTCGACGGGCGCTGCAAGTCCTACGCCGCGGGCGCCGACGGCTCCGGCTGGGCCGAGGGCGTCGGCGTCCTGCTGCTCGAACGCCTCTCGGTGGCCCGCGAGCGCGGGCACCAGGTCCTCGCCGTCATCCGCGGCAGCGCGGTCAACCAGGACGGCGCCTCGAACGGCCTCACCGCGCCGAACGGCCCCGCCCAGCAGCGCGTCATCCGCAAGGCACTGGCCGCCGCCGGGCTCTCACCGTCCGATGTGGACACCGTGGAGGGGCACGGCACCGGCACCGTCCTCGGCGACCCGATCGAGGTGCAGGCCCTGCTGGCCACCTACGGCCAGGGCCGCGACCCGCAGCACCCCCTCCTGCTCGGCTCGGTCAAGTCCGTCGTCGGCCACACGCAGGCCGCCTCCGGCGTGGCAGGCGTGATCAAGATGATCCAGTCGCTGCGGCACGGGCAGCTGCCGGCGACCCAGCACGTCGACGCGCCAACGCCCCAGGTCGACTGGTCGGCGGGCTCGATCGAGCTGCTGACCGAGGGCCGCGACTGGCCGCGCAACGGGCACCCGCGCCGCGGCGCGATCTCCGCGTTCGGTGCCAGCGGCACCAACGCGCACATGATCCTCGAAGAAGCGCCCGAAGAGGAGCCGGTGCCGGACGAGCCGGCCACCGCGGGCGTGGTCCCGCTGGTCGTGTCGGCGGCCACCGCGGCTTCGCTGGCGGCCCAGGCCGGCCGCCTGGCGGAGGTCGGCGACCGCTCCCTCGCGGACATCGCCGGGACGCTGGTGTCCGGCCGCGCGACGCTCAGCGAACGCGCGGTCGTCGTGGCCGGTTCGACCGAGGAAGCCGTGACCGGGCTGCAGGCGCTGGCCCGCGGCGAAAGCGCCCCCGGCCTGCTCACCGGCCGCGGTTCGGGTGCGCCGGGCAAGGTCGTCTGGGTCTTCCCCGGCCAGGGAACGCAGTGGGCCGGGATGGGTCGCGAACTGCTGGACTCCTCGGAGGTGTTCGCCGCGCGGATCGCCGAGTGCGAGACCGCGCTCGGGCGGTGGGTCGACTGGTCGCTGACCGAAGTCCTGCGCGGTGACGCCGACCTGCTCGACCGGGTCGACGTCGTGCAGCCGGCGAGCTTCGCCGTGATGGTCGGGCTCGCCGCGGTGTGGGCTTCGCTCGGTGTCGAGCCCGAGGCCGTGGTCGGCCACTCGCAGGGGGAGATCGCGGCCGCGTGCGTGTCCGGCGCGCTGTCGCTGGACGACGCCGCGAAGGTGGTCGCCCTGCGCAGCCAGGCCATCGCGGCCTCGCTGGCCGGCCGGGGCGGGATGGCCTCGGTCGCGTTGAGCGAGGAGGACGCGACCGCGCGGATCGAGGCGTGGGCGGGCCGCGTCGAGGTCGCGGCCGTCAACGGGCCGACGTCCGTGGTGATCGCCGGGGACGCCGAAGCACTGGACGAAGCCCTCGACGCGCTCGACGACCAGGGCGTCCGGATCCGGCGGGTGGCGGTGGACTACGCGTCCCACACCCGGCACGTCGAAGCCGCCCGCGAAGCGCTGGCCGAGATGCTCGGCGGGATCCGCGCGCAGGCCCCGGAAATCCCGTTCTACTCGACCGTCACCGGCGAGTGGGTGACCGACGCCGGGGTGCTCGACGGCGGGTACTGGTACCGCAACCTCCGCCGTCAGGTGCGGTTCGGCCCGGCGGTGGCCGAGCTGATCGAGCAGGGCCACCGGGTGTTCGTCGAGGTCAGCGCGCACCCCGTGCTGGTCCAGCCGATCAACGAGCTCGTCGACGACTCCGAAGCCGTCGTCACCGGGACGCTGCGGCGCGAGGACGGCGGCCTCCGGCGCCTGCTGGCCTCGGCGGCCGAGCTGTTCGTGCACGGCGTGACCGTGGACTGGACCGGCGTGCTGCCGCCGTACCGGCGGGTCGAGCTGCCGACGTACGCCTTCGACCACCAGCACTACTGGCTGCAGCTGGGCGGGTCGGCGACCGACGCCGTCTCGCTGGGCCTGGCCGGCGCCGACCACCCGCTGCTCGGCGCGGTCGTGCCGCTGCCGCAGTCCGACGGGCTGGTCTTCACTTCGCGGCTGTCGCTGAAGTCGCACCCGTGGCTGGCCGGGCACGCGATCGGCGGGGTCGTGCTCATCCCCGGCACGGTCTACGTCGACCTCGCACTGCGCGCCGGCGACGAGCTCGGCTTCGGCGTCCTGGAAGAGCTCGTCATCGAGGCGCCGCTGGTGCTGGGCGAACGCGGCGGGGTCCGGGTGCAGGTCGCGGTCAGCGGGCCGAACGAAACCGGGTCGCGCGCGGTGGACGTCTTCTCCATGCGGGACGACAGTGACGAGTGGGTCCGGCACGCGACCGGCCTGCTCGGCGAGTCGGCCGCCCGTGAGCCGGACCGCTTCGACTTCGCCGCCTGGCCGCCCGCCGGGGCGGAGCCGATCGACGTCGAGACGTTCTACTCCGATCTGGTCGAGCGCGGCTACGCCTACAGCGGCGCGTTCCAGGGCATGCGGGCGGTCTGGCGGCGCGGTGACGAGGTCTTCGCCGAGGTCGCGCTGCCCGACGACCACCGCGAGGACGCCGGCAAGTTCGGCCTCCACCCGGCGCTGCTGGACGCGGCCCTGCACACGAACGCCTTCGCCAACCCCGGCGACGAGCGCAGCGTGCTGCCGTTCGCCTGGAACGGCCTTGTCCTGCACGCCGTCGGGGCGTCGGCGCTGCGGGTGCGGGTCGCGCCGGGCGGTCCGGACGCGCTGACGTTCCAGGCCGCGGACGAGACCGGCGGCTTGGTCGTCACCATGGATTCGCTGGTGTCCCGCGAGGTTTCCGCGGCGCAGCTGGAGACCGCGGCCGGCGAAGAACGCGACTCGCTGTTCCAGGTCGACTGGATCGACGTGCCCGCGGCCGAAAGCGTGGCCACGGACCACGCCGAGGTGCTCGAAGCCTTCGGCGGCGAGCCGCTGGACCTGACCACCCGGGTGCTGGAAGCCGTGCAGTCGTGGCTCGAAAGCGCGGCCGAAGAAGCCCGGCTGGTCGTCGTGACCCGCGGTGCCGTCCGCGAGGTGACCGACCCGGCGGGAGCCGCCGTGTGGGGCCTGGTCCGGGCCGCGCAGGCGGAGAACCCCGGCCGGATCGTCCTCGTCGACACCGACGGCGAGCTGCCGCTGGGTGCGGTGCTGGGCACCGGCGAGCCGCAGGTCGCGGTGCGCGGTGGCGCCTTCTCCGTCCCGCGGCTGTCCCGCGCCGCCGGCGAGGTGCCCGACGCGCCCGCGGTGTTCGGTCCGGACGGGACGGTCCTGCTCACCGGCGGCACCGGCTCGCTCGGCGCGCTCGTGGCCAAGCACCTCGTGACCCGGCACGGCGTCCGGCGGCTGGTGCTCGCCAGCCGCCGAGGGGTGGCCGCCGAAGACCTCCTCGCCGAGCTGACCGGGCAGGGCGCGGCGGTGTCCGTGGTCGCCTGCGACGTCTCCGACCGCGACCAGGTCGCCGCGCTGCTGGCCGAGCACCGCCCGACCGGCATCGTGCACCTGGCCGGCCTGCTGGACGACGGCGTCATCGGGGCGCTGAACCGGGAGCGGCTGGCCGGGGTGTTCGCCCCCAAGGTCGACGCCGTCCGGCACCTCGACGCCCTGACTCGCGACAGCGACCTCGACGCCTTCGTCGTGTTCTCCTCCGCGGCCGCGCTCATGGGCTCGGCCGGGCAGGGCAACTACGCGGCGGCGAACGCCTTCCTCGACGGCCTGATGGCCGGCCGCCGCGCGGCGGGGCTGCCGGGCGTGTCGCTGGCGTGGGGCCTGTGGGAGCAGGCCGACGGCCTGACCGCGCACCTGTCCGCGACCGACCAGGCACGGATGAGCCGAGGCGGCGTGCTGGCCATGACGCCCGCCGAAGCCCTCGACAGCTTCGACATCGGCCTGGCGTCCGAGCAGGCGCTGCTGGTCCCGATCAAGCTCGACCTGAAGACCCTCCGCACCGGCGGGGAGGTCCCGCACCTGCTGCGCGGCCTGGTCCGCGCGAGCCGCCGGGTGACGCGGACGGCGGCCGCGAGCGGTGGTGGCGGCCTGGTCCAGAAGCTCGCCGGGAAGCCCGCCGAGGAACAGGAAGCCGTGCTGCTGGGCATCGTCCAGGCCGAGGCGGCCGCGGTGCTCGGCTTCAACGCCCCCGAACTGGCCCAGGGCACCAAGGGGTTCAGCGACCTCGGCTTCGACTCGCTGACCGCGGTCGAGCTGCGGAACCGGCTGAGCGCGGCGACGGGTGTCAAACTGCCCGCCACGCTCGTGTTCGACTACCCGACGCCGCTGGCCCTCGCCCGCCACCTGCGCGAGGAGCTGGGTGAGACGGTCGCGGGCGCGCCCGCCACCCCCGTGACGGCCAAGGCGGACGCGGACGAGCCGATCGCCATCGTCGGCATGGCCTGCCGCCTGCCCGGCGGCGTGCTGAGCCCCGACGACCTGTGGCGGATGGTCGCCGAAGGCCGCGACGGCATGTCGGCGTTCCCCGAAGACCGCGGCTGGGACCTCGACGGCCTCTTCGACTCGGACCCGGAACGCCCCGGCACGGCCTACATCCGGCAGGGCGGCTTCCTGCACGAAGCCGCGCTGTTCGACCCCGGCTTCTTCGGCATCTCGCCGCGGGAAGCCCTGGCCATGGACCCGCAGCAGCGGCTGCTGCTGGAAGCGTCATGGGAAGCGCTGGAGCGCGCGGGCATCGACCCGACGAAGACCCGCGGTGAAGCCGTCGGCGTCTTCTCCGGCGTCTCCATCCACGACTACCTCGAGTCACTGAGCAACATGCCCGCCGAGCTCGAAGGGTTCGTCACCACGGCCACCGCGGGCAGTGTCGCGTCGGGCCGCGTGTCCTACACCTTCGGGTTCGAGGGCCCCGCGGTCACGGTGGACACCGCGTGCTCGTCGTCGCTGGTCGCCATCCACCTCGCCGCGCAGGCGCTGCGGGCGGGGGAGTGCTCGATGGCGCTGGCCGGCGGGGTCGCCGTGATGGGCTCGCCGATCGGCGTGATCGGCATGTCGCGCCAGCGCGGCATGGCCGAGGACGGCCGCGTCAAGGCGTTCGCCGACGGCGCCGACGGCACGGTGCTGTCCGAGGGCGTCGGCATCGTCGTCCTCGAACGGCTTTCGGTGGCCCGCGAACGCGGCCACCGCGTGCTGGCGGTCCTGCGCGGCAGCGCGGTCAACCAGGACGGCGCGTCCAACGGCCTGACCGCCCCGAACGGGCCGTCGCAGCAGCGGGTGATCCGCAGCGCGCTGGCGGCCGCCGGGCTGGCACCGTCCGAAGTGGACGTCGTCGAGGCGCACGGCACGGGCACCGCGCTGGGCGACCCGATCGAAGCGCAGGCGCTGCTGGCCACCTACGGCAAGAACCGCGAGACGCCGTTGTGGCTGGGTTCGCTGAAGTCGAACGTCGGCCACACCCAGGCCGCCGCCGGGGTCGCCGCCGTCATCAAGATGGTCCAGGCGCTGCGGCACGACACCCTGCCGCCGACCCTCCACGTGCAGGAACCCACCAAGCAGGTGGACTGGTCCGCGGGCGCGGTCGAGCTGCTGACCGAGGGCCGCGAGTGGGCCCGCAACGGCCACCCGCGCCGGGCCGGCGTCTCCTCGTTCGGCATCAGCGGCACCAACGCGCACCTGATCCTCGAAGAGGCCCCCGCCGACGAGGCCCCCGAGGCGGACGTGCCCGACGGCGTGGTGCCCGTGGTGATCTCCGCGCGCAGCGCCGGATCACTGGCCGGACAGGCCGGCCGGCTGGCGGAGTTCCTCGACCGGGACGTCTCGCTGACCCGCGTGGCCGGGGCTCTGCTCTCGACCCGCGCGGTGCTGACCGACCGGGCCGTCGTCGTGGCGGGTTCGGCCGAGGAGGCCCGGAACGGGCTGACCGCGCTGGCCCGCGGCGAAAGCGCGCCCGGGCTGGTGACCGGGATCGCGGGGATGCCGGGCAAGACCGTCTGGGTGTTCCCCGGCCAGGGCACGCAGTGGGCGGGCATGGGCCGGGAGCTCTTGGAGACGTCCCCGGTGTTCGCCGAGCGGATCGAGGAGTGCGCGGCCGCGCTCGAGCCGTGGATCGACTGGTCCCTTGTGGACGTTCTGCGGGGCGGGGGCGACCTGGACCGGGTCGACGTGCTGCAGCCGGCCTGTTTCGCCGTGATGGTCGGGCTCGCCGCGGTGTGGGCTTCCGTGGGGGTCGTGCCGGACGCGGTCCTGGGCCACTCCCAGGGTGAGATCGCCGCGGCCTGCGTGTCCGGAGCACTGTCCCTTGAGGACGCGGCGAAAGTGGTTGCGCTGCGGAGCCGGGCGATCGCGGCGGAGCTGTCCGGCCGCGGGGGCATGGCTTCGGTGCAGCTGAGCCACGACGAGGTGGCCGCCCGGCTCGCGCCGTGGGACGGGCGCGTCGAGATCGCCGCGGTCAACGGCCCGGCGTCGGTGGTCATCGCGGGCGACGCCGAAGCGCTCACCGAGGCCGTCGAAGCCCTCGGCGGCCGCCGGGTCGCGGTCGACTACGCGTCCCACACCCGGCACGTCGAAGACATCCGGGACACCCTCGCCGAAACCCTGACCGGGATCACCGCGCAGGCGCCGGTGGTGCCGTTCTTCTCGACCGTCACCGGCGAGTGGATCACCGAAGCCGGGGTCGTCGACGGCGGCTACTGGTACCGGAACCTGCGCAACCAGGTCGGCTTCGGCCCGGCCGTGGCGGCGCTGATCGAGCAGGGCCACGGCGTGTTCGTCGAGGTCAGCGCGCACCCCGTGCTCGTCCAGCCGATGAGCGAGATCGGCGACGAGGCCGTGGTCACCGGCACACTGCGGCGCGACGACGGCGGGCTGCGGCGGCTGCTGACCTCGATGGCCGAGCTGTTCGTCCGGGGTGTCCCGGTCGACTGGGCCACCACGGCGCCGCCTGCGCGCGTCGAACTGCCGACGTACGCCTTCGACCACCAGCACTTCTGGCTCAGCCCGCCCGCCGCGGCCGACGCGCCCGCGCTCGGCCTGGCCGGCGCCGATCACCCGCTGCTCGGGGCCGTGCTCCCGCTGCCGCAGTCCGGCGGCCTGGTGTTCACCTCGCGCCTGTCGGCGCGGACGCACCCGTGGCTGGCCGACGGCGTCCCGGCCGCCGCGCTGGTGGAGCTGGCCGTGCGGGCCGGCGACGAAGCCGGGTTCCCGGTGCTCGACGAACTGACCGTCGAAGCTCCGCTGGTCCTGCCGGAGAGCGGGGGCCTGCGGGTGCAGGTGACCGTGAGCGGCGAGCGCGCGGTCGAGGTGTATTCGCAGCGCGAAGGCGACGAAGACTGGACCCGGAACGCCACCGGGCACCTGTCCGCCACGGCTCCGGCGCACGAGCCGTTCGACTTCACTGCCTGGCCCCCGGCCGGCGCCCAGCAGGTCGATGGTGTGTGGCGGCGCGGCGAGGAGATCTTCGCCGAGGTCACCCTGCCGGAAGACGCCGGCGCGTTCGGCATCCACCCCGTGCTGCTGGACGCGGCCGTGCGTCCGGTCCTCGCGGACGACGAGGAGCCGGCGGAGTGGCACAGCCTGGTCCTGCACGCCGCGGGCGCCTCGGCCCTGCGGGTGCGGCTGGTACCCGGCGTCTCGTTCGAAGCGGCCGACGAAACGGGTGGCCTGGTCGTCACGGCCGGTCCGGTGGTGGGCCGGGAACTCTCGGCCGCGAAGACCCGCGCCGGCTCGCTGTACCGGGTCGACTGGACCGAAGTGTCTCTTGTGGACAAGGCGGTGCCGGATCGGGTCGAGGTGGTCGAAGCCTTCGGCGAGGAGCCCCTGGACCTGACCGTCCGGGTGCTGGAAGCCGTGCAGACGTTCCTCGCCGACGCGGCGGAGGAAGCCCGGCTGGTCGTGGTGACCCGCGGCGCGGTCCGCGAGGTGACCGACCCGGCCGGGGCAGCCGTGTGGGGATTGGTCCGGGCCGCACAGGCGGAGAACCCCGACCGGATCGTCCTGCTCGACACCGACGGCGAGATCCCGCTCGGTGCGGTCCTCGCGAGCGACGAGCCGCAGGTCGCGGTGCGCGGCGGGAAGTACTTCGTGCCCCGGATCGCCCGCGCGGAACACAGCGGCGCCGCCGTCTTCCGCCCGGATGGGACGGTCCTGATCTCGGGCGCCGGTGCGCTCGGCGGCTTGGTGGCCCGCCGCCTGGTCGAACGCCACGGCGTGCGGAAGCTGGTGCTGGCATCCCGGCGCGGCTCGGACGCCGATGGCGTGGCGGAGCTGGTCGCCGAGCTGGCTGCGGACGTGTCCGTGGTGGCCTGCGACGTCTCCGACCGCGCTCAGGTGGCGGCCCTGCTCGACGAGCACCGGCCGACCGCCGTGGTGCACACCGCCGGTGTCCTCGACGCGGGTGTCATCGGGACGCTCGACCGCGAGCGGCTGGCCCGGGTGTTCGCCCCGAAGGTCGACGCGGTCCGGCACCTGGACGACCTCACCCGCGACCGGGACCTCGACGCTTTCGTCGTTTACTCCTCGGTTTCCGCCGTGTTCATGGGCGCGGGCAGCGGCAGCTACGCCGCCGCCAACGCGTTCCTGGACGGCCTGATGGCGAACCGCCGGGCGGCGGGCCTGCCGGGCCTGTCGCTGGCGTGGGGGCTCTGGGACCAGAGCACCGGCATGGCCGCCAACACCGACGAGGCCACCCGGGCCCGAATGAGCCGCCGCGGTGGCCTGCAGATCATGACGCAGGCCGAGGGCATGGACCTGTTCGACGCGGCACTGGCCTCGACCGAGCCGCTGCTCGTTCCCGCGAAGCTGGACCTGCGCGGGGTGCGGGCCGACGCCAACGCGGGCGGGGCGGTGCCGCACATGCTGCGTGGCCTGGTCCGTTCGGGCCGTCAGCAGGCCCGCACGGCAGCGTCCACTGTGGACGGCGGACTGGCCGGACGGCTGGCCGGGCTCGCCCCGGCCGACCAGCTCACCCTGCTCCTGGACCTGGTCCGGGCCCAGGTGGCGGCCGTGCTCGGGCACGCCGACGCGAACGCCGTCCGGGTGGACACCGCGTTCAAGGACGCCGGCTTCGATTCGCTGACCGCGGTCGAGCTGCGCAACCGGATGCGGACCGCCACCGGGCTGAAGCTGCCCGCGACCCTGGTCTTCGACTACCCGAACCCCCAGGCGCTGGCGAAGTTCCTGCGCGAAGAACTCGGTGGCGCGGCGGCGACGCCGGTGACCACGGTGACCGCGAAGGCCGACCTCGACGAGCCGATCGCCATCGTCGGCATGGCCTGCCGCCTGCCCGGCGGTGTCGCCGGCCCCGAGGACCTCTGGCGGCTGGTCGCCGAAGGCCGCGACGCGGTCTCGGGCTTCCCGACCGACCGCGGCTGGGACATGGACAGCCTGTACGACCCCGACCCGGCCACCCCCGGCAAGACCTACACGCAGCACGGCGGGTTCCTGCACGAAGCCGGGCTCTTCGACGCCGGTTTCTTCGGCATCTCGCCGCGTGAGGCCGTCGCCATGGACCCGCAGCAGCGGCTGCTGCTGGAGACCTCCTGGGAGGCCATGGAGGACGCCGGAGTCGACCCGCTTTCGCCCAAGGGCAACGACGTCGGCGTGTTCACCGGCATGTTCGGCCAGGGTTACGTGGCGCCGGGCGACAGCGTCGTCACCCCGGAGCTGGAGGGCTTCGCGGGCACCGGCGGGTCGTCGAGCGTGGCCTCCGGCCGCGTGTCGTACGTGTTCGGCTTCGAAGGCCCGGCGGTGACCATCGACTCGGCGTGCTCGTCGTCGCTGGTCGCGATGCACCTCGCCGCGCAGTCGCTGCGGCAGGGCGAGTGCTCGATGGCGCTGGCCGGCGGCGCGACGGTGATGGCGAACCCCGGTGCGTTCGTGGAGTTCTCCCGCCAGCGCGGTCTCGCCGCCGACGGCCGCTGCAAGGCGTTCGCCGCCGCGGCCGACGGCACCGGCTGGGCCGAGGGCGTCGGCGTGCTCGTGCTGGAACGGCTGTCGGTGGCGCGCGAACGCGGTCACCGGATCCTGGCCGTGCTGGCCGGCAGCGCGGTCAACCAGGACGGCGCCTCCAACGGCCTGACCGCCCCGAACGGGCCGTCGCAGCAGCGGGTGATCCGCCGGGCGCTGGTGAGCGCCGGGCTGGCACCGTCCGATGTGGACGCCGTGGAAGCGCACGGGACCGGAACCACCCTGGGTGACCCGATCGAGGCGCAGGCGCTGCTGGCCACGTACGGCAAGGACCGCGAGACGCCGTTGTGGCTCGGCTCGCTCAAGTCGAACATCGGCCACGCGCAGGCGGCCGCCGGGGTCGCGGGCGTGATCAAGATGGTCCAGGCGCTGCGGCACGAAGTCCTGCCGCCGACGCTGCACGTCGACCGGCCGACGCCCGAGGTGGACTGGTCCGCCGGTGCCGTCGAGCTGCTGACCGAGGCCAGGGCGTGGCCGCGCACCGGCCGTCCGCGCCGGGCCGGGGTGTCCGCGTTCGGCGTCTCCGGCACGAACGCGCACCTCATCTTGGAGGAGGCGCCCGCCGAAGAGCCGGTGCCGACCCCCGAAATGCCCGTGGCGCCCGTGGTGCCGGTCGTGGTGTCCGCGCGGAGCACGACGTCACTGGCCGGCCAGGCCGGGCGCCTCGCCGGGCTCGTCGCGGGTGCGGAGTCCCTGGCCGGCGTGGCCAGGGCGCTGGTGACGGACCGGGCCGCGCTGACCGAACGCGCGGTCGTCGTCGCGGGCTCCCGCGAAGAAGCCGTGACGGGCCTGGAAGCGCTGGCCCGCGGGGAAGGCACGGCCGCGGTCGTCACCGGCCGGGCCGGGTCGCCCGGCAAGACCGTCTGGGTGTTCCCGGGGCAGGGCTCGCAGTGGGCGGGCATGGGACGGCAGCTCCTGGACGAGTCCCCGGTGTTCGCCGAGCGGGTCGCCGAGTGCGCGGCCGCGCTGGAACCGTGGGTGGACTGGTCGCTGCCGGACGTGTTGCGGGGTGACGCCGATCTGCTGGACCGCGTCGACGTGGTGCAGCCCGCGAGCTTCGCGGTGATGGTCGGCCTCGCCGCGGTGTGGCAGTCCGCGGGTGTGCGGCCGGACGCCGTCGTCGGGCACTCGCAGGGCGAGATCGCCGCGGCCTGCGTGTCCGGTGCGTTGTCGCTGCAGGACGCGGCGAAGGTGGTGGCCCTGCGCAGCCAGGCGATCGCGGCCCGGCTGGCCGGGCACGGTGGCATGGCCTCGGTCGCGTTGAGCGAAGAGGACGCGACCGCGTGGCTGGCGC
The DNA here is from genome assembly GCF_040610315.1 of Amycolatopsis sp. NPDC004169. NCBI lineage: Bacteria > Bacillati > Actinomycetota > Actinomycetes > Pseudonocardiales > Pseudonocardiaceae > Amycolatopsis > Amycolatopsis sp. NPDC004169. Next base: position 143,815 of record NZ_JBEXMD010000004.1, on the reverse strand, counting down.
CGTGGGCCGACCGGGTCCAGGTGGCCGCGGTCAACAGCCCAGGCTCGGTGGTGATCGCCGGGGAAGCCCGCGCTCTGGACGAGGTCGTCGAAGCGTTGTCCGGCCGGGACGTCCGCGTCCGCCGGGTGGCCGTGGACTACGGGTCCCACACCAACCAGGTCGAAGCCATCGAGGAGCTGCTGGCCGAAACCCTGGCCGGGATCACCGCGCAGGCACCGGCGGTGCCGTTCTTCTCGACGCTCACCGGTGACTGGATCACCGAAGCCGGCGTCGTCGACGGCGGGTACTGGTACCGCAACCTGCGCAACCGGGTCGGCTTCGGCCCGGCGGTCGCCGAGCTGGTCCGCCAGGGCCACGGCGTGTTCGTCGAGGTCAGCGCGCACCCGGTGCTGGTCCAGCCACTCAGCGAACTCAGTGACGACGCGGTGGTGACCGGCTCGCTGCGCCGCGACGACGGCGGCCTGCGCCGCCTGCTGACGTCGATGGCCGAGCTGTTCGTGCGGGGTGTCCCGCTCGACTGGACCGCGGTCCTGCCGAGCGCGGGCCGGGTCGACCTGCCGAAGTACGCCTTCGACCACCGGCACTACTGGCTCCGGCCCGCCGAGTCCGCGACCGACGCGGCCTCGCTGGGCCAGGCGGCCGCCGACCACCCGCTGCTGGGCGCGGTCGTCGAGCTGCCGCAGTCCGACGGCCTGGTCTTCACCTCGCGGCTGTCGGTGCGGACGCACCCGTGGCTGGCCGACCACGCGGTCGGCGGCGTCGTGATCCTGCCGGGTTCCGGGCTGGCCGAGCTGGCCGTGCGGGCCGGCGACGAGGCCGGCTGCACCGCCCTCGACGAGCTGATCATCGAGGCGCCGCTGGTCGTGCCCGGTGCGGGCGCGGTCCGCGTCCAGGTCGCGCTGAGTGGCCCGGACCTGGCCGGCTCGCGCACGGTGGACATCTACTCCCAGCGCGACGGCGGGAGCTGGACGCGGCACGCCACCGGCACGCTGTCGTCGGAGACCGCCGAGGACCCGGACTTCGACTTCGCGGCCTGGCCGCCCGCGGACGCCGAACGCATCGACGTCGAGACCTTCTACACCGACCTCGCCGACCGTGGTTACGGGTACGGGCCGGCGTTCCAGGGGCTGCGGGCGGCTTGGCGGCGAGACGGCGACGTCTTCGCCGAGGTCGCCCTGCCCGAGGACCTGCGCAAGGACGCGGGCCGGTTCGGCGTCCACCCGGCGCTGCTCGACGCGGCTCTGCAGGCCGCGACGGTCGGCGGTGAGCCGGGCGAGCCGGTGCTCGCCTTCGCGTGGAACGGCCTGGTCCTGCACGCCGCGGGCGCTTCGGCCCTGCGGGTCCGGCTTTCGCCGAGCGGTCCGGACGCGCTGTCCGTCGCCGCCGCCGACGAAACCGGCGGCCTGGTCCTGACCATGGAATCCCTGGTCTCCCGGCCGGTCTCGGCCGAGCAGCTGGGTGCCGCGGCCGGTTCGGGCCACGACGCGCTGTTCCGCGTCGACTGGACCGAGCTGCCGGTGGGACGGCCGACGGCCACCGCAGAAGACGCCGAGGTCCTGGAGGTGGCCGGAGGCGACTCCGCGCTGGCCGCGACCACCCGCGTCCTCGAGAAGCTCCAGTCGTGGCTGGCCGGACCCGAAGCGGAACGCCTGGTCGTCGTCACGCGCGGGGCCGTGCCCGCCGGGGGCGACCACACGCTGACCGACCCGGCCGCGGCGGCGGTGTGGGGCCTGGTCCGGTCCGCACAGGCGGAGCACCCGGACCGGATCGTCCTGGTGGACACCGACGGCGACCTCCCCGTGGACACCGTCCTGGCCTCGGGCGAGCCGCAGCTCGCGGTCCGGGGCACGACCCTCCTCGTGCCCCGGCTGGCCCGCGCCACCCGGCTCGCGGACACGCCCGCCGCGTTCGACCCGGACGGCACGGTGCTGATCTCGGGTGCCGGCGCTCTGGGCGCGCTGGTGGCCCGGCACCTGGTGGCCCGGCACGGCGTGCGGAAACTCGTGCTGGCCAGCAGGCAGGGCCTGGACGCCGACGGCGCGAAGGACCTGATCAGCGACCTGCCCGGCGCGGACGTGTCCTTCGTGGCCTGTGACGTCTCGGACCGCGACCAGGTGGCCGGGGTCCTCGCGGACCTCCCGGACCTGACCGGGGTGGTGCACACCGCCGGCGTCTTCGAGGACGGCGTGATCGAGGCGCTCACCCCGGACCAGCTGGCGAACGTCTACGCCGCCAAGGTCGACGCCGCGCAGCACCTCGACGAGCTGACCCGCGACCGGGACCTCGGCGCGTTCGTCGTGTTCTCCTCCGTCGCGGGCGTGATGGGCGGTGGTGGCCAGGGGCCGTACGCGGCGGCGAACGCCTACCTGGACGCGGCGATGGCCCGGCGCCGGGCGGCGGGCCTGCCCGGCCTGTCCCTCGCGTGGGGCCTCTGGGAACGCAGCGGCGGCATGGCCGCCCACCTCAGCGAGGTCGACCACGCGCGGGCGAGCCGCAACGGCGTCCTGGAGCTGAGCCAGGCCGAGGGCCTGGCGCTGTTCGACCTCGCGCTGCGAACGGCCGAGTCGCTGCTCGTGCCGATCAAGCTCGACCTCGCGGCGGTGCGGGCGAGCACGGTGCCGGTCCTGTTCCGCGGTCTGGTGCGGCCGGCCCGCGGCCAGGCCCGCTCGGTGTCCACTGTGGACTCCGGGTTGGCCGGGCTCGCTCCGGCCGAGCGGGAGGCGAAGCTCGTCGACCTGGTCCGCGGGCAGGTCGCGGTGGTGCTCGGCTACGACGGGCCGGACGCGGTGCGCCCGGACACGGCGTTCAAGGACACCGGGTTCGACTCGCTGACGTCGGTGGAACTGCGCAACCGGCTGCGCGAGGCGACCGGGTTGAAGCTGCCCGCCACGCTGGTCTTCGACTACCCGAACCCGGTGGCCGTGGCCCGTTACCTGAGTGCCCGGCTGGTGCCGGAAACCAACGGGCACAACGGCCACGGCGGGCACAACGGGGACGGCGACCGGCTGCGGCACGCGCTGGCGTCCGCCGCGACCGAGGAGCCGTCGATCGCCGACCTCGGTGTCGACGACCTCGTGCAACTGGCTTTCGGCGACGAGTGATGGGGAGCGAGTGGTGAGTGCGTCGTATGAAAAGGTCGTCGAGGCGCTGCGGAAGTCCCTCGAAGAGGTCGGCACGCTGAAGAAGCGGGTCGACAGCGCCCGCGAGCCGATCGCGATCGTCGGGATGGCCTGCCGGCTGCCCGGCGGCGTCACCGGGCCGGACGACCTGTGGCGGCTGGTCGCCGAGGGCGGCGACGCCGTGTCGGGGTTCCCCGCCGACCGCGGCTGGGACCTGGAGAACCTGTTCGACCCGGACCCGGACCACGCCGGGACGTCCTACACCGACCGGGGCGGCTTCCTCCACGACGCGGCCCTGTTCGACCCGGCCTTCTTCGGGATCTCGCCGCGCGAGGCCCTGGCCATGGACCCGCAGCAGCGGCTGCTGCTCGAAGCCTCCTGGGAGGCACTGGAAAGCGTCGGCCTCGACCCGACGTCGCTGCAGGGCACCGACGTCGGCGTGTTCACCGGCGCCGGCGGCTCGGGCTACGGCGGCGGCCTGACCGGGCCGGAGATGCAGAGCTTCGCGGGCACCGGGCTGGCGTCGAGCGTGGCCTCGGGCCGGGTGTCCTACGTCTTCGGGTTCGAAGGCCCGGCGGTCACGATCGACACGGCGTGCTCGTCGTCGCTGGTCGCGATGCACCTCGCCGCGCAGGCCCTGCGCCAGGGCGACTGCTCGATGGCGCTGGCCGGCGGCGCGATGGTGATGTCCGGCCCGGACTCCTTCGTCGTGTTCTCCCGGCAGCGCGGGCTGGCCGCGGACGGCCGCTGCAAGGCGTTCGCCTCGGGTGCCGACGGCATGGTGCTGGCCGAGGGCATCAGCGTGCTCGTGCTGGAGCGGCTGTCGGTCGCCCGGCAGCGCGGGCACCAGGTGCTGGCCGTGCTGCGGGGCAGCGCGGTGAACCAGGACGGTGCGTCCAACGGCCTGACGGCCCCGAACGGGCCGTCGCAGCAGCGCGTGATCCGCGCCGCGCTGGCCAACGCCGGACTCCGTCCGTCCGATGTGGACCTCGTCGAAGCCCACGGGACCGGGACGAGCCTGGGCGACCCGATCGAAGCGCAGGCGCTGCTGGCCACCTACGGGCAGGAGCGGGAGACGCCGCTGTGGCTCGGCTCGCTGAAGTCGAACATCGGCCACACGCAGGCGGCCGCGGGGGTGGCCAGCGTGATCAAGGTCGTCCAGGCGCTGCGGCACGGCGTCATGCCGGCGACCCTGCACGTCGACGAGCCCGCCGCGCAGGTGGACTGGTCCGAGGGCGCGGTCGAGCTGCTGACCGAGCGCCGGGACTGGCCGCGCGGCGACCGGCCGCGCCGGGCCGGGGTGTCCTCCTTCGGCGTCAGCGGCACGAACGTGCACCTGATCATCGAGGAAGCCCCCGGGGAGCCCGCCGCTCCGGAGCCGGTGGCCGCGGACGTCGTCCCGCTGGTGGTTTCGGCTCGCAGCAAGGGTTCCCTGGCCGGCCAGGCCGACCGGCTGACCCGGGTGGGCGCGCCACGGGGGCAGCTCGCCGGTGCGCTGGTGTCCGGGCGCGCGGTGCTCGGGGAACGCGCGGTCGTCGTGGCCGGGTCGGACGAGGAAGCCCGCGCGGGGCTGGCCGCGCTGGCCCGCGGCGAGGCCGCGCCCGGCGTGGTGACCGGGACCGCGGGCAAGCCGGGCAAGCTCGTCTGGGTGTTCCCCGGCCAGGGAACGCAGTGGGTGGGCATGGGCCGCGAGCTGCTGGAGACCTCCCCGGTGTTCGCCGAGCGGATCAAGGAGTGCGCGGCCGCGCTGGACCAGTGGACCGACTGGGCGCTGCTCGACGTCCTGCGCGGCGACGGCGACCTGGATCGCGTCGACGTGCTGCAGCCCGCCTGCTTCGCGGTGATGGTCGGGCTGGCCGCCGTCTGGGAGTCCGCCGGGGTACGGCCGGACGCCGTCGTCGGCCACTCGCAGGGCGAGATCGCCGCGGCCTGCGTGTCCGGCGCGCTCACCCTCGACGACGCCGCCAAGGTGGTCGCCCTGCGCAGCCAGGCCATCGCGGCGCGGCTGTCCGGCCGCGGCGGGATGGCGTCGGTCGCGCTGAGCGAAGACGAGGCGAACGCGCGGCTGGCGCTGTGGGACGGCCGGATCGAGGTCGCCGCGGTCAACGGCCCGGCCTCGGTGGTGATCGCCGGGGACGCCCAGGCCCTGGACGAGGCCCTGGAGGTGCTGGCCGGGGACGGCGTCCGCGTCCGGCAGGTCGCGGTGGACTACGCCTCCCACACCCGGCACGTCGAAGACATCCGCGACACGCTCGCCGAAACCCTGGCCGGGATCACCGCCCAGGCCCCGTCCGTGCCGTTCTTCTCGACCGTCACCGGCGAATGGGTGCGTGCCGCCGGCGTCCTGGACGGCGGGTACTGGTACCGGAACCTGCGCAACCAGGTCGGCTTCGGCCCGGCCGCCGCCGCGCTGGTCGAGCAGGGCCACGGCGTGTTCGTCGAAGTCAGCGCGCACCCGGTGCTGGTGCAGCCGCTCAGCGAGCTCACCGATCTGGTCACCGGGACGCTGCGGCGTGAGGACGGCGGCCTGCGCCGGCTCCTGACGTCGATGGCCGAGCTGTTCGTCCGCGGCGTCCGCGTCGACTGGGCCGCGCTGGTGCCGCCCGCGCGGGTCGCCCTCCCCACGTACGCCTTCGACCACCAGCACTTCTGGCTCCGGCCGGCCGAGCAGGCGGACGCCGTCTCGCTCGGCCAGGCCCCGGCCGGGCACCCGCTGCTGGGTGCGGTCGTCGAGGTGCCGCAGTCCGGCGGACTGGTGTTCACCTCGCGGCTGTCGCTGCGGACGCACCCGTGGCTCGCCGACCACACGATCGGCGGGGTGGTCCTGTTCCCCGGCACCGGACTGGTCGAGCTGGCCGTGCGGGCCGGTGACGAAGCCGGCTGCCCGGTCCTCGACGAGCTCGTGACCGAGGCGCCGCTGGTCGTGCCCGCAGAGGGCGGCGTGAACGTCCAGGTCACGGTCAGTGGCCCGGACCAGAACGGCGCGCGCACGGTCGACATCCACTCCCGGCGCGACGACGAGTGGACGCGGCACGCGACCGGCACGGTCTCGGCGACCGCGGTCACCGGCAGGCCGTTCGACTTCACCGCGTGGCCGCCGCCGGACGGGAAACGCGTCGAGATCGGCGACTTCTACCCCGACCTCGCCGAGCGCGGCTACGCGTACGGGCCGCTGTTCCAGGGCGTGCGGGCGGTGTGGCAGCGCGGTGACGAAGTGTTCGCCGAGGTTGCCCTGCCCGAAGACCGGCGGGAGGACGCCGCCCGGTTCGGCCTGCACCCGGCGTTGCTCGACGCGGCCCTGCAGACCGGGACGATCGCCGCGGCCGCGTCCGGGCAGCCCGGGAAGTCGGTCATGCCGTTCTCGTGGAACCGGCTGGTCCTGCACGCCGCGGGCGCCGCGGGCCTGCGGGTCCGGGTCGCGCCCGGCGGACCCGACGCGCTGACCGTCGAGGCCGCCGACGAAACCGGCGCGCCGGTGCTGAGCATGGACTCGCTGATCCTGCGCGAGGTGGCCCTCGACCGGCTGGACACCGCGCGCACCAGCTCGCTGTACCGGGTGGACTGGACCGAACTGCCCACTGTGGACAGTGCGGTGCCGCCGGGCCCGGCCGAGGTGCTGGAAGCCTCCGGCGAGGGTCCGCTGGACCTGACCAGCCGCGTCCTGGAAGCCGTGCAGAAGTTCCTCGCCGAGGCGGAGGAGGACGCCCGGCTGGTCGTGGTGACCCGCGGCGCCGTGCGCGAGGTGACCGACCCGGCCGGGGCCGCGGTGTGGGGCCTGGTCCGGGCCGCCCAGTCGGAGAACCCCGACCGGATCGTGCTGCTCGACACCGACGGCGACGTGCCGCTGGACGCCGTGCTGGCGACCGGCGAGCCCCAGCTCGCCCTGCGCGGCACCACGTTCTCGGTGCCCCGGCTCGCCCGGGTCACCGAGGCGGCCGAAGCGCCCCTGACGTTCCGTCCGGACGGGACGGTCCTCGTCTCCGGCGGCGGGACGCTGGGTGCGCTGGCGGCCCGCGCCCTGGTCACCCGGCACGGCGTCCGGAACCTGGTCCTGGCCGGACGGCGCGGGCGGTCCGCCGAGGGCGTCGAAGACCTCGTCGCCGAGCTGACCGGGCAGGGCGCGTCGGTGTCCGTGGTGGCCTGTGACTTCTCCGACCGCGACCAGGTGGCGGCGCTGCTCGAGGAGCACCCGGTGACCGCGGTCGTGCACACGGCCGGCGTGTTCGACGCCGGTGTCACCGGGGCTTTGACCCGGGAGCGGCTGGCCAAGGTGTTCGCCCCCAAGGTCGACGCGGTGCAGCACCTCGACGAGCTGACCGGAGACCTCGACGCGTTCATCGCCTACTCGTCGGCCTCCTCGATCTTCATGGGCGCGGGCAGCGGCGGGTACGCGGCGGCGAACGCCTTCCTCGACGGCATGATGGCCGCCCGCCGCGCCGCGGGCCGGCCGGGGCTTTCGCTGGCCTGGGGCCCGTGGGAGCAGCTCACCGGCATGGCGGGCACCATCGACGACCTCACCCTGTCCCGGATGAGCCGTCGTGAAGGCCGCGGCGGCGTCCGGGCGCTCGGGTCCGCCGAAGGCATGGAACTCTTCGACGCCGCGCTCGCCGCCGGCGAGGCGCTGCTGGTGCCGATCGAGCTCGACCTGCGCGAGGTGCGGGCCGACGCGGCCGCCGGCGGCACGGTCCCGCACCTGCTGCGCGGCCTGGTCCGCGCGGGACGGCAGGCAGCGCGCGCGGCCTCCGGCGAGAACGGCGGCCTGGCCGCCAGGCTGACCGGGCTCACCGTGGCCGAACAGGAAGCACTGCTGCTCGACCTCGTCCGCGGCCAGGTCGCGGTCGTGCTCGGGCACGCCGACAGCTCCGGCGTCCGCGCGGACGCGGCGTTCAAGGACGCCGGCTTCGACTCGCTGACGTCGGTGGAGCTGCGCAACCGGCTGCGCGAGGCGACCGGCCTGAAACTGCCGGCGACGCTGGTCTTCGACCACCCGAACCCGCTGGCGCTGGCCCGGCACCTGCGGACGGAACTCGCCGTCGAGGAGGCGTCCCCCGCGGACGCGGTGCTGGCCGGGCTCGCCGGGCTGGAGGCCGTCATCGCGGCCGCCTCGGACGGTGACCGGATCGCCGTCCGGCTGCGGGAACTGCTCAAAGCCGCCGAGGCCCGGCCGAGCACCTCCGACGATCTCGACACGGCCAGCGACGAGGAGCTCTTCGCCCTCGTCGACGGGCTCGACTGACAAACCGCACACGTGAGACTTCTGGGAGTTGAGTTCAGTGGCTGACGAGGGACAGCTCCGCGATTACCTCAAGCGGGCCATCGCCGACGCCCGCGACGCCCGCACGCGGCTGCGCGAGGTCGAGGACCAGGCGCGGGAGCCGATCGCCATCGTCGCCATGGCGTGCCGGTACCCCGGCGGCGTGGCCTCGCCCGAGGACCTGTGGCGGCTGGTGGCCGAGGGCACCGACGCGGTCTCCGCGTTCCCCGGCGACCGCGGCTGGGACGTCGACGGGCTTGTCGACCCGGACCCCGATCGCCCGGGCACGACCTACACCGACCAGGGCGGCTTCCTCCACGACGCCGGCCTGTTCGACGCGGGGTTCTTCGGGATCTCGCCGCGCGAAGCCGTCGCCATGGACCCGCAGCAGCGGCTGCTGCTGGAGACGTCCTGGGAAGCCGTCGAACGCACCGGCACCGACCCGCTTTCGCTGAAGGGCAGCGACGTCGGCGTGTTCACCGGCGTCGCGAGCATGGGCTACGGCGCCGGCAGCGGCGTGGTCGCGCCCGAGCTGGAGGGCTTCGTCGGCACCGGCGCGGCACCGTGCATCGCCTCCGGCCGGGTGTCGTACGTCCTCGGCCTGGAGGGCCCGGCGGTCACCGTCGACACCGGGTGCTCGTCGTCGCTGGTGGCGATGCACCTCGCCGCGCAGGCCCTGCGCCGGGGCGAGTGCTCGATGGCACTGGCCGGCGGCGCGATGGTGATGGCCCAGCCCGGCTCCTTCGTCTCGTTCTCGCGGCAGCGCGGGCTCGCCATGGACGGGCGCTGCAAGGCGTTCGCGGACAGCGCCGACGGCATGGGACTGGCCGAGGGCGTCGGCGTCATCGCGCTGGAGCGGCTGTCGGTCGCCCGCGAGCGCGGGCACAAGGTGCTGGCCGTGCTGCGCGGCATCGCGGTCAACCAGGACGGCGCTTCGAACGGGCTCACCGCGCCCAACGGCCCGTCGCAGCAGCGGGTCATCCGCGCCGCGCTGGCCGAAGCCGGGCTGTCACCGTCCGATGTGGACGCCGTGGAAGGCCACGGCACGGGCACGACGCTGGGCGACCCGATCGAGGCGCAGGCGTTGCTGGCCACCTACGGCAAGGACCGCGATCCGGAGCAGCCGCTGTGGCTGGGCTCGGTGAAGTCGAACATCGGGCACACGCAGGCGGCCGCGGGCGTGGCCAGCGTGATCAAGATGGTGCAGGCGCTGCGCCACGGCGTGCTGCCCCCGACGCTGCACGTCGACGAGCCGTCGACCGAGGTCGACTGGTCCGCCGGTGCCGTGGAGCTGCTGACCGGGGCACGGGAGTGGCCGCGGACCGGCCGGCCGCGCCGCGCCGGGGTGTCCTCGTTCGGGATCAGCGGGACCAACGCGCACCTCATCCTGGAAGAAGCACCCGAGGAGGAGCCGGCCGCCGCCGAGCCCGTCACCGGTGTCGTGCCGGTGGTCGTGTCGGCCCGCGGCGCCCTGGCGGGCCAGGCCGGGCGGCTGGCCGCGTTCCTCGGCGAGACGGACGCGTCCCTGCCCGAGGTCGCCGGGGCACTGCTCGCCGGCCGATCGCTGTTCGCGGACCGGGCCGTCGTGGTCGCGGAGACCCGCGAGGAGGCGACGGCCGGGTTGGAAGCGCTGGCCCGCGGGGAAACCCCGGCCGACGTCGTGACCGGCACGGTGGCCGCTTCGGGCGTGCCGGGCAAGGTCGTGTGGGTCTTCCCGGGCCAGGGTTCGCAGTGGGCCGGGATGGGCCGGGAACTCCTCGACGCCTCGCCGGTGTTCGCCGAGCGGATCGCGGAGTGCGCGGCCGCGCTGGAGCCGTGGACCGACTGGTCGCTGGTCGACGTCCTCCGCGGCGAGGGCGACCTGGACCGGGTCGACGTCCTGCAGCCCGCCTGCTTCGCGGTGATGGTCGGCCTGGCCGCGGTGTGGCAGTCCGTGGGCGTCCGGCCCGACGCGGTGGTCGGGCACTCCCAGGGCGAGATCGCCGCGGCCTGCGTGTCGGGTGCGTTGTCGCTGCAGGACGCGGCGAAAGTGGTGGCGTTGCGCAGCCAGGCCATCGCGGCGAAGCTGGCCGGGCGCGGCGGGATGGCGTCGGTCGCGTTGAGCGAGGAAGCCGCCCTCGCACAGCTGACACCGTGGGCGGACCGGGTCGAGGTGGCCGCGGTCAACAGCCCGTCGTCGGTGGTGATCGCGGGGGACGCCGAAGCCCTCGACCAGGCCCTCGAAGCGTTGGCGGCACAGGAAATCCGGGTCCGGCGGGTCGCCGTGGACTACGCCTCGCACACCCGGCACGTCGAGGACATCCAGGAGCCACTGGCCGAAGCGCTGGCCGGGATCGAGGCCCAGGCGCCGTCGCTGCCGTTCTTCTCCACCCTCACCGGCGACTGGATCCGCGACGCGGGTGTCTTCGACGGCGATTACTGGTACCGGAACCTGCGCAGCCAGGTCGGCTTCGGCCCGGCGGTGGCCGAGCTGCTCGGCTCGGGCCACCGGGTGTTCGTCGAGCTCAGCGCGCACCCGGTGCTCGTGCAGGCGATCAGCGACGTGGCCGACGACTCGGTCGTGACCGGCACCCTGCGGCGGGAGGACGGTGGTCTCCGGCGGCTGCTGACGTCGATGGCCGAGCTGTTCGTCCGCGGCGTCGACGTCGACTGGGCGACGCTGGTGCCGCCCGCCCGGGTGGACCTGCCGACGTACGCCTTCGACCACCGGCACTACTGGCTGCAGTACCTCGAGACCGCGACCGGCACCGCGGGCCCGGTCGTGCGGTTGCCGCAGACCGGCGGCCTGGTCAGCACCTCGCGGTGGTCGCTGAAGACGCAGCCGTGGCTGGCCGGCCACACCCTCGACGACGTGGTCGTCGTGCCCGCCGCGGCGCTGGTCGAGCTGGCCATCCGGGCCGGGGACGAGGCCGGGACGCCGGTGCTGGCCGAGCTCGTCATCGAGACACCGCCGGTGCTGCCGGACCGCGGCGCGCTCCGGGTGCAGGTCATGGTGGGCGGGCCGGACGAAACGGGTGTCCGCCCGCTGGAGGTGTACTCCCAGCCCGACGACGCCGACGACGACGAGTGGACCCGGCACGCCACCGGCACGCTCTCGGCGACGCCGCCGCCCGCCACACAGCAGACCGGCGACGAGCTCTTCGCCGAAGTCTCCCTGCCCGACGACGTGGCCGCCGGCGCGTTCGCCATCCACCCGGTGCTCCTGGACGCGGCCCTGACCGGCGACGACGGTCTGACGGCCGTGGAATGGCGCGGGGTGACCCTCCACGCCGAAGGAGCGTCGACGCTGCAGGTCCGGCTGGGGCCCGGCGGCGCCCTGGAGGCGGTCGACGGCGCCGGCAACCTGGTCCTCACGGCGAACGAAGTGGTGCGGCGGCCGGTGTCCGTCGGACCGCCGAGCGGCACGGACGCGCTGTTCCAGGTGAACTGGATCGAGCTGCCCGGGAGCCCGCAGGCCGACGGGGTCGCCGACGTGCTGGAGGTACCCGGCGGCGAATCCCCGCTGACCGCCACTTCCCGGGTCCTGGAAAAGCTCCAGACCTGGCTGACCGAGCCGGAAGCCGAGCGCCTGGTCGTGGTGACCCGCGGCGCGGTCCCCGCCGGGGACACCCCGGTGACCGACCCGGCCGCGGCCGCGGTCTGGGGTCTCGTCCGGTCCGCCCAGGCGGAGAACCCGGACCGGATCGTCCTGCTCGACACCGACGGCGAAATCCCGGTCGGTGCGGTGCTCGCCACCGGTGAGCCCCAGCTCGCCGTGCGCGGCGCCGCCCTCTACGTCCCCCGCCTGGGGCGCGCCGACGCGGCCCCGGCGGACGGTCTACAAGGGACGGTCCTCGTCTCCGGGGCCGGGGTGCTCGGCGAGATCGTCGCGCGGCACCTGGTCTCCCACCACGGCGTGCGGAAACTCGTGCTCGCCAGCCGCCGCGGCCTCGACGCCGACGGTGCGAAGGACCTCGTCACCGACCTCACCGGCGAAGGCGCGGACGTCTCCGTCGTCGCCTGCGACCTGGCCGACCGTGCCCAGGTGGCCGCCCTGCTCGACGAGCACCAGCCGGCGAGCGTCATCCACACCGCGGGCGTCCTCGACGACGGCGTCATCGGGACACTGACCCCGGACCGGCTGGCCAGGGTCTTCGCCCCGAAGGTCGACGCCGTCCGCCACCTGGACGAACTCACCCGCGACCGGGACCTCGACGCGTTCGTCGTGTTCTCCTCCGGCTCCGGCGTCTTCGGCTCGCCGGGCCAGGGCAACTACGCGGCCGCGAACGCCTTCCTGGACGCGGCGATGGCGAGCCGCCGGGCGGCGGGCCTGCCCGGCCGGTCGCTGGCCTGGGGCCTGTGGGAACGGGCCACCGGCATGACCGCGCACCTCGGCGGCACCGACCAGGCCCGGATGAGCCGCGGCGGCGTCCGGCCGATCACCGCCGAGGAAGGCATGGCCCTGTTCGACGCGGCACTGGGCGCGCCGCCCCCGCTGCTCGTCCCGGTCAAGCTGGACCTGCGCGAGGTACGGGCCGGTGGCGCCGTGCCGCACCTGCTGCGCGGCCTGGTCCGCACCGGGCGACGGCAGGCGCAGGGCGCGTCCGCAGTGGACGGCTCGCTGAAGCAGCGGCTGGCCGGGCTGGCCGCGCCCGAGCGGGAGGCGCTGCTGGTCGAGCTGGTCCGGAACCAGGTCGCGGCGGTGCTCGGGCACGCCGGGCCGGACGCGGTCCGCGCCGACACCGCGTTCAAGGACGCCGGGTTCGACTCGCTCACCTCGGTCGACCTGCGCAACCGGCTGCGGGAGAGCACCGGGCTGAAGCTGCCCGCGACGCTCGCCTTCGACTACCCGACCCCGCTGGTCCTCGCTCGCCACCTGCGCGACGAGCTCGGGGACGGCGACGACGCCCTTTCGGTCGTGCACGCCCGGCTCGAAGACGTCGAGGCGCTGCTCGGCGGGCTGGTGCTCGACGACTCCACGAAGACCGGGCTCACCCTCCGGCTGCAGGGCCTGGTGGCCCGCTGCAACGGCGTGGGCGGCCAGGCGGACGAAACCACGCTGGCGGACCGGCTGGACGCCGCGTCCGCCGACGAAGTCCTCGACTTCATCGACGAGGAGCTGGGCCTCACCTGATCCGGACCGAGACCCACGCTCCAGCAAACCCTTGTGAGGACACAGGAATGGCCACGGACGAGAAACTCCTCAAGTACCTCAAGCGCGTCACGGCGGAGCTGCACAGCCTGCGCAAGCAGGGCGCCCGGCACGCCGACGAGCCGCTCGCCGTCGTCGGGATGGCCTGCCGGTTCCCCGGGGGCGTGGCCTCGCCCGAAGACCTGTGGCGGCTGGTGGCCGGCGGCGTCGACGCCCTCTCGGACTTCCCCGGCGACCGCGGCTGGGAGCTGGACGGCCTGTTCGACCCGGACCCGGACAACCCGGGGACGTCCTACACCAGCCAGGGCGGCTTCCTGCGCGGCGCGGGGCTGTTCGACGCGGGCCTGTTCGGCATCTCGCCGCGCGAGGCCCTGGTCATGGACCCGCAGCAGCGGGTGCTGCTGGAGACGTCGTGGGAGGCGCTGGAAGACGCCGGGGTCGACCCGCTTTCGCTGAAGGGCAGCGACGTCGGCGTGTTCTCCGGCGTGTTCACCCAGGGCTACGGCGCCGGGGCGATCACGCCGGACCTCGAAGCCTTCGCGGGCATCGGGGCGGCCTCCAGCGTGGCGTCGGGCCGGGTGTCCTACACCTTCGGGCTCGAAGGCCCGGCGGTCACCATCGACACGGCGTGCTCGTCGTCGCTGGTGGCCATCCACCTCGCCGCACAGGCCCTGCGCGCGGGCGAGTGCTCGATGGCGCTCGCCGGTGGCGCCACGGTGATGCCGACGCCCGGCACCTTCGTCGCGTTCTCCCGCCAGCGGGTGCTGGCCGCCGACGGCCGCTCCAAGGCGTTCTCCTCGACCGCGGACGGCACCGGCTGGGCCGAGGGCGCCGGGGTGCTCGTCCTCGAACGGCTTTCCGTGGCGCAAGAGCGCGGGCACCGCATCCTGGCGGTGATCCGCGGCAGCGCGGTCAACCAGGACGGCGCGTCCAACGGCCTCACCGCCCCGAACGGCCCTTCGCAGCAGCGCGTGATCCGCAAGGCCCTGTCCGGGGCCGGGCTGGTGGCGTCCGATGTGGACGCCGTGGAGGCGCACGGCACGGGCACCGCGCTCGGCGACCCGATCGAAGCGCAGGCGCTGCTGGCGACCTACGGCCAGGGTCGCGAGCGGCCCCTGTACCTCGGCTCGGTCAAGTCGAACTTCGGGCACACGCAGGCGGCCGCCGGGGTCGCGGGCGTGATCAAGATGGTGCAGGCGCTGCGGCACGGCGCCCTGCCGCCGACCCTGCACGTGGCCGAGCCGACGCCGGAGGTCGACTGGTCGGCAGGCGCGGTGGAGCTGCTGACCGAGCCGCGCGCGTGGCCCGCCGTCGACCGGCCGCGCCGGGCCGGTGTCTCCGCGTTCGGGATCAGCGGGACGAACGCGCACCTGATCCTGGAGGAGGCGCCCCCGGCGGAGACCGGCGCCGACGAGCCGGTGGCCGAGGGGCCGGTGCCGCTGATCGTTTCGGCCGGCAGCCCCGCGTCACTGGCGGCTCAGGCCGGCCGGCTCGCCGACGCACTGGAAACCGGCGTGTCGAGGACTCGCGTGGCGAGCGGGTTGCTGTCGAGCCGGGCCCTGCTCGGCGACCGCGCGGTCGTGGTCGCCGGGACCGACGCCGAAGCGGTGGCCGGGCTGCGGGCGGTGGCCCGCGGGGACCGCGCGCCCGGCGTGGTGACCGGATCGGCCCGGCCGGGCAAGGTCGGGTTCGTCTTCCCCGGCCAGGGTTCGCAGCGGCTCGGCATGGGCCGCGAGCTCTACGACCGGTACGCGGTGTTCGCGACGGCGTTCGACGAGGCCTGCGAGCAGCTGGACACCTGCCTGGCCGGTCGCGCCGGCCACCGCGTGCGGGACGTCGTGCTGGGCAAGGTGCCCGCGGAGACCGGGCTGCTGGACCAGACGGTGTTCACCCAGGCCGGGCTGTTCGCGGTGGAGAGCGCGCTGTTCCGCCTCGCGGAGTCCTGGGGTGTCCGGCCGGACGTGGTGATCGGCCACTCGATCGGCGAGATCACCGCCGCGTACTGCGCGGGCGTGTTCTCCCTGCCGGACGCGGCGCGGATCGTCGCCGCGCGGGGCCGGCTGATGCAGGCGCTGCCGCCGGGCGGGGCGATGGCCGCCGTCGCCGCCTCCGAAGCCGAGGTCGCCGGGCTGCTCGGCGAGGGGGTCGAACTCGCCGCCGTCAACGGCCCGTCGGCGGTGGTCCTCTCCGGCGACGAAGACGCGGTCCTCGCGGCCGCCGCCCGGATGCGCGAGCGCGGGCACAAGACCAAGCAGCTCAAGGTGTCGCACGCGTTCCACTCCGCGCGGATGGCGCCGATGCTCGCGGAGTTCGCCGCCGAACTGGCCGGCGTGACCTGGCACGAGCCGGAGATCCCGGTCGTCTCCAACGTGACCGGCAGGCTCGCCGGGCCCGGTGAGCTCACCGAGCCGGGCTACTGGGCCGAGCACGTGCGGCGGCCGGTGCGGTTCGCCGAGGGCATCGCGGCCTCCGGCGCCACCCGCTTCGTGGAACTCGGGCCGGGAGCGGCGCTGACCGGGCTGGTCGAGGAGACGGCCGACGTCCCCTGCGTGGCCGCGCTGCGGGACGACCGGCCCGAAGAGGCGGCGCTGCTCGCCGCGGTCGCCGAGCTGTTCGTCCGCGGCACCACCGTCGACTGGTCCGCGCTGCTGCCGGCCGCGACCGGGTTCGTCGACCTGCCCAAGTACGCCTTCGACCAGCAGAACTACTGGCTCCACCCGGCCGCGCAGGCCACCGACGCGGCCGCGCTCGGGCAGGTCGCGGCCGACCACCCGCTGCTCGGCGCGGTGGTCCGGCTGCCGCAGTCGGACGGCCTGGTCTGCACCTCCCGGCTGTCGCTCAAGTCGCACCCGTGGCTGGCCGACCACGTCATCGGCGGAGTGGTGCTCGTCGCGGGCACCGGCCTCGTCGAGCTGGCGGTCCGGGCCGGGGACGAGGCCGGCTGCCCGGTGCTCGAGGAGCTCGTCATCGAAGCGCCGCTGGTCGTGCCCGACCACGGCGGGGTCCGGGTGCAGGTCGTCGTGGGCGCACCGGGGGAGACCGGCTCGCGCACGGTCGAGGTGTACTCCCTGCGCGAAGACGCCGGCGCGGAGGTGTGGACGCGGCACGCCACCGGCTTCCTCGTTTCGACGACGGCGGCGCCGGAACCGTTCGACTTCACCGCCTGGCCGCCGCCCGGCGGCCGTCGGGTCGACGTCGAGGACTTCTACGACGGGCTCGTCGAGCGCGGGTACGCCTACGGGCCCTCCTTCCGCGGCCTGCGGGCGGTGTGGCGGCGCGGTGACGAGATCTTCGCCGAGGTCGTCCTGTCCGAAGACGAACGCGCGGACGCGGCCCGGTTCGGCATCCACCCCGGGCTGCTGGACGCGGCCCTGCACGCGGGCATGGCCGGTGCCGTCACGACGGAGGAGCCGGGACGGCCGGTGCTGCCGTTCGCCTGGAACGGCCTGGTGCTGCACGCGGCCGGGGCGTCGGCGCTGCGGGTGCGGCTCGCCCCGAGCGGCCCGGACGCCCTGTCGGTCGAGGCCGCGGACGAGGCAGGCGGTCTTGTCGTCACGGCGGATTCGCTGGTCTCGCGGCCGGTGTCGGCCGAGCAGCTGGACGCGGCGGCCCACCGGGACGCGTTGTTCCGCCTGGAGTGGGCCGAATTGTCCGCTGTGGACGGTGAAGTGCCCGCGGACCACGTCGAGGTGCTCGAAGCGTCCGGCGAAGCGGATCCCCTGGAACTCACCGGCCGGGTGCTGGAAGCCGTGCAGAAGTTCCTCGCCGATGCGGCCGAGGAAGCCCGGTTGGTCGTGGTGACCCGGGGCGCGGTGCCCGCCGGTGACGGCGTCGTGCGCGACCCGGCCGGGGCGGCGGTGTGGGGCCTGCTGCGGGCCGCCCAGGCGGAGAACCCGGACCGGGTCGTCCTGCTGGACACCGACGGCGCCGTCCCGCTGGGCGCGGTGCTGGCCTCCGGTGAGCCGCAGGTCGCCGTCCGGGGCACGACCCTGACGGCTCCCCGGCTCGCGCGCGCCGAGGCCGCGGAGGCCCCGGCCGTGACCGGGGGGACGGTCCTGATCTCCGGCGCCGGTTCGCTGGGCGTGCTCACCGCCCGGCACCTGGTGGCCCGGCACGGCGTCCGGCGGCTGGTGCTCGCGAGCCGCCGGGGGCCCGACGCCGAGGGCATGGCCGAGCTGACCGCGGAACTCACCGCCCAGGGTGCCGAGGTCTCCGTGGTCGCGGCCGATCTGGCCGACCGGGACCAGGTCGCGGCGCTGCTGGCCGAGCACCGGCCGACCGCCGTCGTGCACACCGCGGGTGTCTTGGACGACGGCGTCTTCGAGTCGCTGACGCGCGAGCGGCTGGCCAAGGTGTTCGCGCCCAAGGTCGACGCGGTCCGCCACCTCGACGAGCTCACCCGCGAGTCCGACCTCGCCGCCTTCGTCGTGTTCTCGTCCGCGTCCGGGGTCTTCGGCTCCGCGGGACAGGGCAACTACGCCGCCGCCAACGCCTACCTGGACGCCGTGGTCGCCAACCGCCGGGCCGCGGGCCTGCCGGGGACGGCGCTGGCCTGGGGCCTGTGGGAGCAGACCGACGGCATGACCGCGCACCTCGGCGGCGCCGACCAGGCGCGCGCGAGCCGCGGCGGTGTCCTGGCCATTTCGCCCGCCGAGGGCATGGAGCTGTTCGACGCGGCGCCGCCGGGGCTCGTCGTCCCGGTCAAGCTGGACCTGCGCAGGACGCGGGCCGGCGCGACCGTGCCGCACCTGCTGCGCGGCCTGGTCCGCCCGGGCAGGCAGCAGGCCCGCGGGGCGTCCACTGTGGACAAGGGGCTGGCCGGGCGGCTCGCCGGGCTGGCCCCGGCCGAGCAGGAGGCGCTGCTGCTCGACGTCGTCCGCACGCAGGTCGCATCGGTGCTCGGGCACGCCGGGCCGGAGGCCGTCCGCGCGGACAGCGCGTTCAAGGACACCGGCTTCGACTCGCTGACGTCGGTGGAACTGCGCAACCGGCTGCGCGAGGCGAGCGGGCTGAAGCTGCCGGCCACGCTGGTCTTCGACTACCCGACGCCGGTCGCGCTGGCCCGCTACCTGCGCGACGAACTCGGCGACGCGGTGACGGCCACCCCGGCGGCGAAGACGACCGCCGCGGACGCCGGTGAGCCGATCGCCATCGTCGGCATGGCGTGCCGGCTGCCCGGCGGCGTCACCGACCCCGAGGGCCTGTGGCGGCTGGTCCGCGAGGGCCTCGAAGGACTGTCCCCGTTCCCCGAGGACCGGGGCTGGGACCTGGACACGCTGTTCGACGACGACCCCGACAGCTCCGGCACGACCTACACCAGCCAGGGCGGGTTCCTCGAAGGCGCCGGGCTGTTCGACGCCGCCTTCTTCGGGATCTCGCCGCGGGAAGCGCTGGCCATGGACCCCCAGCAGCGGCTGCTGCTGGAGGCGTCCTGGGAAGCCCTCGAAGGGGCCGGCGTCGACCCGGGTTCGCTGAAGGGCGCCGACGTCGGCGTGTTCGCCGGCGTGTCCAACCAGGGCTACGGGATGGGCGCGGACCCGGCCGAGCTGGAGGGCTACGCGAGCACGGCGGGCGCTTCGAGCGTCGTGTCGGGCCGGGTGTCCTACGTCTTCGGGTTCGAAGGCCCGGCGGTCACGATCGACACGGCGTGCTCGTCGTCGCTGGTCGCGATGCACCTGGCCGGGCAGGCCCTGCGGCAGGGCGAGTGCTCGCTGGCCCTGGCCGGCGGTGTCACGGTGATGGGCACGCCCGGCACGTTCGTCGAGTTCGCGAAGCAGCGTGGCCTGGCCGGCGACGGCCGCTGCAAGGCCTACGCCGACGGCGCGGACGGCACGGGCTGGGCCGAGGGCGTCGGCGTCGTCGTGCTGGAGCGGCTGTCCGTGGCCCGCGAACGCGGCCACCGCGTCCTGGCCGTGCTGCGCGGCAGCGCGGTCAACTCCGACGGCGCGTCCAACGGCCTGACCGCCCCCAACGGGCCCTCGCAGCAGCGGGTGATCCGCCGGGCGCTCGACGGTGCCGGCCTCGCACCGTCCGATGTGGACATCGTGGAGGGCCACGGCACCGGCACCGCGCTGGGTGACCCGATCGAGGCACAGGCCCTGCTGGCCACCTACGGCCGGGACCGGGACCCGGAGACGCCGCTGTGGCTCGGCTCGGTCAAGTCGAACTTCGGGCACACGCAGTCGGCCGCCGGGGTCGCCGGCGTGATCAAGATGGTGCAGGCCCTGCGGCACGGCGTCATGCCGCCCACGCTGCACGTCGACCGGCCCACCAGCCAGGTCGACTGGTCCACGGGCGCGGTCTCGCTGCTGACCGAGGCGCGGGAATGGCCGCGGAACGGCCGTCCGCGCCGGGCCGGGGTGTCCTCGTTCGGGATCAGCGGCACCAACGCCCACCTGATCATCGAAGAAGCCCCGGAGCCGCCGCCGATCGCCGACGAGCCGCGGGAAAGCGGGGTCGTGCCGCTGGTCGTGACGGCCCGCAGCACCGGTGCCCTGGCCGGCCAGGCGCGCCGGCTGGCCGCCTTCCTCGAGGACGAGCCCCTCGCCGACGTCGCCGGTGCCCTGCCGGGCCGCGCCCGGTTCGGCGAGCGCGCGGTCGTGGTGGCGGAGTCGGCCGAGGAGGCGCGCGCCGGGCTGGGCGCGCTGGCCCGCGGTGCGGACGCGCCGGGCCTGGTCAGCGGCCGGGTGCCCGCGTCCGGCCTGCCGGGCAAGCTGGTCTGGGTGTTCCCGGGCCAGGGGACGCAGTGGGCGGGCATGGGCCGTGAGCTGCTGGACGCCTCGCCGGTGTTCGCCGAGCGGATCGCCGAATGCGCGGCCGCCCTCGAACCGTGGGTCGACTGGTCCCTGCTCGACGTGCTGCGCGGCGAAGGACCCGGCCTGCTCTACCGGGTGGACGTCCTCCAGCCCGCGAGCTGGGCGATGATGGTCGGCCTGGCCGCGGTGTGGTCGGCGGCCGGGGTGGTCCCGGACGCGGTGCTCGGCCACTCCCAGGGCGAGATCGCCGCCGCGTGCGTCTCCGGGGCGCTGTCGCTCGAAGACGCGGCGAAGGTGGTCGCGCTGCGCAGCCAGGCCATCGCCGCGAAGCTCTCCGGCCGCGGCGGCATGGCTTCCGTTGCACTGAGCGAAGAAGACGCCGTGACGCGCTTGGCGCCGTGGGCCGGCCGGGTCGAGG
Organism: Amycolatopsis sp. NPDC004169; assembly: GCF_040610315.1. Taxonomy (NCBI): domain Bacteria; kingdom Bacillati; phylum Actinomycetota; class Actinomycetes; order Pseudonocardiales; family Pseudonocardiaceae; genus Amycolatopsis; species Amycolatopsis sp. NPDC004169. Next base: position 123,138 of record NZ_JBEXMD010000004.1, on the reverse strand, counting down.
TGGCCGCGGTCAACAGCCCCACCTCGGTGGTCGTCGCGGGGGACGCCGAGGCACTCGCCGAAGCCCTCGAAACGCTGTCCGGCCAAGGGGTCCGCGTCCGCCAGGTCGCGGTGGACTACGCCTCGCACACCCGGCACGTCGAAGACATCGAGGAGGCACTGGCCGAAGCTCTGGCGGGGATCGACGCCCGGGCGCCGCTGGTGCCGTTCCTGTCCACCCTCACCGGCGAGTGGATCACCGGCGCGGGGACCGTGGACGGCGGCTACTGGTACCGGAACCTGCGCGGCCAGGTGCGGTTCGGCGCGGCCGTGGACACCCTGCTCGACCAGGGCCACGGCGTGTTCGTCGAGGTCAGCGCCCACCCGGTGCTGGTCCAGCCGATCACCGAGCGCACCGACGAGGTCGTGACCGGGACCCTGCGCCGCGACGACGGCGGCCTGCGCCGGCTGCTGACGTCGATGGCCGAGCTGTTCGTGCGCGGGGTCGAGGTGGACTGGACTTCGCTGGTGCCGCCCGCCCGGGCCGACCTGCCGACGTACGCCTTCGACCACGAGCACTACTGGCTGCGCGCCACCGATACCGCGTCCGACGCCGTGTCGCTGGGCCTGGCCGGGGCCGACCACCCCCTCCTCGGCGCGGTCGTCGAGCTGCCGCAGTCGGACGGCCTGGTCTTCACCTCGCGGCTGTCCCTGCGCTCGCACCCCTGGCTGGCCGACCACGCGGTCCGGGACGTCGTGATCGTCCCCGGTACCGGGCTGGTGGAGCTGGCCGTGCGGGCCGGCGACGAAGCCGGCTGCTCGCTGCTCGACGAGCTGGTCATCGAGGCACCGCTGGTGGTGCCCCGCCGCGGCGGCGTCCGCGTCCAGGTCGCGCTCGGCGGTGCCGGCGAGGACGGCTCGCGCACGGTCGACATCCACTCCCTGCGCGAGGACGCGGACGGCTGGGTCCGGCACGCGACCGGCGTGCTGGCCCCGGACGACCGCCCGCGGGGCACCGCCGGGTTCGACTTCGCCGCCTGGCCGCCGCCCGACGCGAAGGCGGTGGACATCACCGGCGCCTACGACGTGCTCGCGGACGTCGGCTACGGCTACGGGCCCACGTTCCAGGCCGTGCGTGCGGTGTGGCGGCGCGGCGAGGAAACCTTCGCCGAGATCGCGCTGCCCGAGGGGACGGACGCCGCTGCGTTCGGCATCCACCCCGCGCTGCTGGACGCGGCCCTGCACTCGACCATGGTCAGCGCCGCGGCGGACACCGAGTCCTACGGCGACGAGGTGCGGCTGCCGTTCGCGTGGAACGGGCTCCGGCTGCACGCGGCCGGCGCCTCGGTGCTGCGGGTGCGCGTGGCCAAGCCCGAGCCGGACAGCCTGTCCCTCGAAGCCGTCGACGAAACCGGTGGCCTGGTCGTGACGCTGGAGTCACTGGTCGGCCGCCCGGTGACGAACGACCAGCTGACGATGGCGGCGGACACCGGGGCGCTGTTCCGGGTGGACTGGACTCGGCTGTCTACGGTGGACACGACGCTGCCGGAGCCGTCCTGGGTCCCGGCGGCGACCGCCGAGCAGGTGGCGACGCTGGCCGACGACGTGCTGACCGGCGCGGCCGAAGCACCGGCGGTGGCCGTCATGGACGCCGCCGGGGACGAGCCGCTGGAGCTCACCGTCCGGGTGCTGGACGTCGTCCAGTGCTGGCTGGCCGGCGGCGGCCTGGAGGGCACGAAGCTGGCGATCGTGACCCGGGGCGCGGTGCCCGCCGGCGACGGCGGGGTGACCGACCCGGCCGGGGCCGCGGTCTGGGGCCTGGTCCGCGCCGCGCAGGCGGAGAACCCGGACCGGATCGTCCTCGTCGACACCGACGGCGAGCTGCCGCTGGGTGCGGTGCTGGCCACCGGCGAGCCGCAGCTCGCGGTGCGGGGCACGGCCCTCCACGTCCCGCGGCTCACCCGCGCGGCGGCGAAGGCCGCGGACGTGGACTTCGGCGAGACGGTGCTGATCACCGGGGGCACCGGGTCCCTCGGCGGCCTCGCCGCCCGGCACCTGGTCGAGCGGCACGGCGTGCGGAAGCTGGTGCTGGCCAGCCGGCGCGGTCTGGACGCCGAAGGGGCGAAGGACCTGGTCACCGACCTCACGGCGCTCGGCGCGGACGTGGCCGTCGCCGCCTGCGACGTCGCGGACCGGGACCAGGTGGCGGCCCTGCTGGCCGAGCACCGGCCGACCGCCGTGGTGCACACGGCCGGGATCGCCGACGCCGGGGTGATCGGGACGGTGACGCCGGACCGGCTGGCCGAGGTGTTCGCCCCCAAGGTCGACGCTGCCCGGCACCTCGACGAGCTGACCCGGAACTCCGATCTCCAGGCGTTCGTCGTCTACTCCTCGGTGTCCGCGGTGTTCATGGGCGCCGGGAGCGGCGGCTACGCGGCGGCCAACGCGTACCTGGACGGGCTGGTGGCCCGGCGGCGCGCGGCCGGCCTGCCGGGCCAGTCGCTGGCGTGGGGCCTGTGGGACCAGACCACCGGCGGCATGGCGGCCGGCACCGACGAAGCCGGCCGGGCCCGGATGACCCGGCGCGGCGGCCTGGTCGCGATGAACCCCGCGGACGGCATGGCCCTCTTCGACGCCGCCGTCGGGTCGGGCGAGGCCCAGCTGGTGCCCGCCCAGCTCGACCTGCGGGGCCTGCGCGCCGAGGCGGCCGGCGGCACCGACGTGCCGCACCTGCTGCGCGGCCTGGTCCGCGCGGGGCGGCAGCAAGCCCGCACTGCGTCCACTGTGGACGAGAACTGGGCCGGCCGGCTGGCCGGGCTCGAACCGGCCGAGCGGGCGGAGGTCCTGCTCGACCTGGTGCGGGCACAGGTGGCCGGGGTGCTCGGCTACCGCGCCGCCCACCAGGTCGACCCGGACCAGGGCCTGTTCGAGATCGGCTTCGACTCGCTCACCGCGATCGAGCTCCGCAACCGGCTGCGGGCCCGCACCGAACGGAAGATCGCGCCGAGTGTCGTCTTCGACCACCCGACGCCGGCCCTGCTCGCCGCGCACCTGAACGAGCTGCTCTGAAAGAAGGTTGGTGAACGTGTTCGACGTGGAGACCTATCTCCAGCGGATCGGCTGCGGCGGGGAAACCGGCGTGGACCTCGAAACGCTGGCGAAGCTGCAGAAGCACCACCTGACGGCGATCCCGTACAACAGCCTCGCCTACGACTTGCGGGACGCGGTGAACGTCGTGGACCTCGACGAGGACGACGTCTTCGTGACCAGCATCGCCGAAGGCCGGGGCGGGGCCTGCTACCACCTGAACCGGCTGTTCCACCGGCTGCTCACCGAACTGGGCTACGACGTCACGCCGCTCGCGGGCAGCACCGCCGAGGGCCGCGAAACCTTCGGCACCGACGTCGAGCACATGTTCAACCTGGTCACCCTGGACGGCGACGGCTGGCTGGTGGACGTCGGCTACCCCGGCCCCACCTACGTCGAGCCGCTGGCGGTCTCGCCCGCGGTGCAGACCCAGTACGGCAGCCAGTTCCGGCTCGTCGAACAGGACGCCGGTTACGCACTGCAACGCCGGGGCGCGGTCACCCGCTGGAGCGTGATCTACACGTTCACCACCCAGCCCCGCGAGTGGAGCGACTGGAAGGAACTGGAGGACAACTTCCGCGCGCTGGTGGGGGACACCTCCCGCACCGACACGCAGGAAACCCTGTGCGGCCGCGCGTTCGGCAACGGCCAGGTCTTCCTGCGGCAGCGGCGGTACCTGACGGTCAAGGACGGCCGCGAGCAGGTCCGCACGATCACCGACGACGACGAGCACCGGTCGCTGGTGGCCCGCGTGCTGTCCGGAGACCTCGCGTGAGCACGGCGAAAGGCACCACGATGACGGCAAAAGAGGGCCTGCTGGCGCGGTTCGCCGGCCTGTGCCGGTCCGCCTACCGGCAGCACTACCTCCCGTACCTCAACTTCTTCTACGGCGGCGAGTACCTCCACCACGGCAGCGAGCCGGTGTCCCGGATCGCCGACCTGCCCTACCTGACGCTGCCCGAGCCGCGGGAGCCGTCGCCGTGACGACGACGATCCCGGTCCGCCTGGCGGAACGCTCCTACGACGTGCTCGTCGGCCCCGGCGTGCGGACGGCGCTGCCCGGGGTGGTGCGGCGGCTCGGCGCCCGGCGGGCGGTGGTCGTGTCGGCCCGTCCGGAGGACTGGGTGCCCGGCACCGGCGTGGAGACCTTGCTGCTGCCCGCGCGCGACGGCGAGCACGACAAGCGGCTGTCCACAGTGGAGGAACTGTGCGGCGAGTTCGCGCGGTTCGGGCTGACCCGGTCCGACGTCGTCGTCTCCTGCGGCGGCGGCACGACCACGGACGTCGTCGGGCTCGCGGCCGCCCTCTACCACCGGGGGGTCGCCGTGGTCCACCTGCCGACGTCCCTGCTCGCGCAGGTGGACGCCAGCGTCGGCGGGAAGACCGCGGTGAACCTGGCGGCGGGCAAGAACCTCGTCGGCGCGTACTGGCAGCCCAGCGCCGTGCTGTGCGACACCGACTACCTGACCACCCTGCCGCGGCGGGAGCTGCGCAACGGCCTCGGCGAGATCGCCCGCTGCCACTTCATCGGCGCGCCGGACCTGCGTGACCGGACGCTGCCGGAGCAGATCGCCGCCAGCGTCACGCTGAAGGCGGGCATCGTCGCGCAGGACGAGCGGGACACCGGGCGGCGGCACCTGCTCAACTACGGCCACACCCTGGGGCACGCGCTGGAGATCGCCACGGACTTCGCCCTGCGCCACGGCGAGGCGGTGGCCATCGGCACGGTCTTCGCGGGCCGGCTCGCGGGCGCGCTGGGCCGGATCGACCAGTCCGGTGTGGACGAACACCTCGCCGTCGTCCGCCACTACGGCCTGCCCGCCGCGCTGCCTGCCGGCGTCGACCCGGAGGTGCTGGTGCGCCAGATGCACCGGGACAAGAAGGCGATCACCGGGCTCGCCTTCGTGCTGGCCGGGCCCCGGGGCGCGGAGCTGGTGAGCGACGTGCCGGAGCGGGTCGTCACCGGTGTCCTGGCCGGGATGCCCCGCGACAGCCTGGAGAACCTGGTGGGCACGACGGAAGCGGCGGCGTCGTGAAGCGGCTGCCGGCGGAGCCGGACCTCGCGGACGGCGGCCGGGCGGTCGACCGGGTGCTGGCCGGACGGCTGCGCGCGGCGCTGGACCGGCCGGCCGCGCAACAGCCGTGCTGGCCGGACGCCGAGCGGGCGGCCGCGGTGGTCGGGCTGCTGCACAACGCCGAGCCGATCGTGGCACCGGAGGAGACCGAGCGGCTGCGCACGCGGCTCGCGTCGGTGGCCCGCGGCGAGGCGTTCCTGCTGCAGGGCGGGGACTGCGCGGAGACCTTCGCCGGCAACACCGAACCGCACCTGCGGGCCAACCTGGGCGTGCTGGCGCGGATGGGCGAGGTGCTGGCCGAGGCGGCCGGCCTGCCGGTGGTCAAGATCGCCCGGATGGCCGGGCAGTTCGCGAAGCCGCGGTCCAACACCGTCGACGCGCTCGGGCTGCCGGTTTACCGGGGCGACATCGTGAACTCCCCGGAGTGCACGGCCGCCGCCCGTGCTCCCGACCCGCACCGGATGCTGATGGCCTACGCCCATTCCGCCAGCGCGATGGACCTCGTCCGCAAGCTCTGCGCCGAGGGCGTCGACGAACCACTGGCGGCGCAGATGGTGCTGGCCGGGGCCCGCCGAGCGTCCTCGGGTGGGCCGTCGTTTCCGGGAGCCGGCCCGTCCCCGCGGCCGACCGAGATCTACGTCAGCCACGAGATGCTGCTGCTCGACTACGAGCGGGCCGTGCTGTGGGCGGACTCCGCCGGCCCGGAACCGCGGCTGTCCAGCGGGCTGGCCCACTTCCTGTGGATCGGGGAGCGCACCCGTCAGCTCGACGGCGCCCACATCGCCTTCGCCGAGCTGCTGTCCAACCCGATCGGCCTGAAGCTGGGGCCGACGTGCACCCCGGAGGAGGTCGTCGAGTACGTCCGGCGCCTCGACCCGCACCGCACGCCCGGCCGGTTGACGCTGGTCAGCCGGATGGGGCACGCCCGGGTCCGTGAGCTCCTCCCGCCGATCGTGGAGAAGGTCGCCGCCTCCGGGCACGAGGTGATCTGGCAGTGCGACCCGATGCACGGCAACACCCACACCTCGGGCAACGGCTACAAGACCCGGCACTTCGGCCACGTCGTCGCCGAGCTCGCCGGGTTCTTCGCGGTGCACCGTCAGCTGGGCACCCACGCGGGCGGCATCCACGTCGAGGTGACCGGCGACGACGTGACGGAGTGCCTCGGCGGCGCCGCGGGCATCGCCGAAGCCGACCTGCCCGACCGCTACCTGACCGCGTGCGACCCGCGGCTCAACGCCGGCCAGTCGGTCGAACTCGCGGAGGCGATCGCGAAGATGCTGGGCTGAGGGGTGGCTGTGATGAGCATCAGCGGCACCACCCGCCTGTACGTCGTGCTGGGTGATCCGGTCACCCAGGTCCAGTCGCCGGGCCTGCTGAACCCGCTCTTCGCGAAGCTGGACGTCGACGCGGTGCTCGTCCCCGTGCACGCACCCGCGCCGGACCTCGAACGGATCGTCGCCGGGCTGCAGGCGATCGCCAATCTCGACGGCATCTTCGTCACCGTGCCGCACAAGGTGGCCGCGGCCGGGCTCGCCGACCGGCGCAGCCCGATGGTCGAGATCACCGGCAGCGCCAACGCCCTGCGCCGGGAGCCCGACGGCCGGTGGTACGCCGAAAACTTCGACGGCATCGGCTTCGTGGCCGGGCTCGTCGAGGCCGGGCACGATCCCCAAGCCCGGACGGTGTTCCTGGCCGGGGCCGGCGGCGCCGGCAGTGCCATTGCGGCCGCCCTGCTGGCCGCGGGCGCGGAGCGGCTCGCCGTGTGCGACCCGGACAGCGCGAAGCTCGTCGCGCTCCGGGCCCGCCTGGATGCGCACTGGCCCGGCCGGACGTCGGTGTCGGCCGAACCGGACACCGCGGGCGCCGGGATCGTCGTGAACGCGACGCCGCTCGGGCTGCGGCCCGATGATCCGCTGCCGTTCCGGCCGGACGAGCTGGCTCCGCGCAGCGTGGTCGCCGACATCGTCATGAAACCCCGCGAGACCCGCCTTCTCCGCGAAGCCGCGGCCCTCGGCCACCGCGTCCATTACGGAATTCACATGCTCGAAGGCCAATTGAACGCCTACCGCGCTTTCTTCGGCCTCGGCTGACAAAGCCGCACTACCAAGCCGGGGGATGTAGCCGGGCCGGGGGCCGATCTAGCCTTTTTCCATTCGAACCCCAGCGGAGATTCGGAGAACCATGAACGCGCGAAAGGCACCGGAATTCCCCGCGTGGCCGCAGTACGACGACGCCGAGCGGGACGGCCTGGTCCGCGCGCTCGAACAGGGTCAGTGGTGGCGCATGGGCGGGGACGAGGTGAACTCCTTCGAGCGCGAGTTCGCCGCCCACCACGGCGCCGCGCACGCGCTGGCCGTGACCAACGGGACGCACGCGCTGGAGCTCGCCCTCCAGGTGATGGGCGTCGGCCCGGGCACCGAGGTCATCGTGCCCGCCTTCACGTTCATCTCCTCGTCGCAGGCGGCCCAGCGGCTCGGCGCGGTCACCGTCCCGGTCGACGTCGACGCGGCCACCTACAACATCGACCCGGAAGCCGTCGCGGCCGCGGTCACCCCGCGCACCAGGGCGATCATGCCGGTGCACATGGCCGGGCTGATCGCCGACATGGACGCGCTCGCGAAGATCTCCGCCGACACCGGCATCCCGCTGCTGCAGGACGCCGCCCACGCGCACGGCGCGCGCTGGCAGGGCAAGCGCGTCGGCGAACTGGACAGCATCGCCACCTTCAGCTTCCAGAACGGCAAGCTGATGACGGCGGGCGAGGGCGGCGCGGTCGTCTTCCCCGAAGGCGAAACGGAAAAGTACGAGACGGCGTTCCTCCGGCACAGCTGCGGCCGTCCCCGCGACGACCGCCGGTACTTCCACAAGATCGCCGGCTCCAACATGCGGCTCAACGAGTTCTCCGCGTCGGTGCTGCGGGCCCAGCTGGCCCGCCTCGACGAGCAGATCGCCGTGCGCGACGAGCGCTGGACGCTGCTCTCCCGGCTGCTCGGCGAGATCGACGGCGTCGTGCCGCAGGGCGGCGACGTGCGCGCCGACCGCAACTCCCACTACATGGCCATGTTCCGCGTCCCCGGGCTCACCGAGGAGCAGCGCAACGCCCTGGTCGACCAGCTCGTCGCGGCCGGCCTGCCCGCCTTCGCGGCGTTCCGCGCGATCTACCGCACCGACGCCTTCTGGGAGCTCGGCGCGCCCGACGAGAGCGTCGACGCGATCGCCGAGCGCTGCCCTCACACCGACGCGATCAGCCAGGACTGCGTCTGGCTGCACCACCGGGTCCTGCTGGCCGGCGAGCCGGAGCTGCACGCGACCGCGGAAATCATCGCCGACGCCGTGGCGCGGGCATGAGTGTCCGGGCCGCGGTGGTCGGGCTCGGCTGGGCCGGCCGCGAACTGTGGCTGCCCCTGCTGCGCGAGCACGCGGACTTCGAGGTGGTCGCCGCCGTGGACGCCGACCCGGCGTCGCGGCAGGCGTTCACCAAGGCCACCGGCATCCCCACGCACGCCGCGGTGTCCGCGCTCACCGCGCGGGAGGTCGACCTCGCCGTCGTCGCGGTGCCCAACTACCTGCACACCGAGGTGGCCGGCGCGCTGCTCGCCACCGGGATCTCCGTCTTCCTCGAGAAGCCGGTGTGCCTGACCTCGGCCGAGATCGACGTCCTCGCCGCCGCCGAACGCAGCGGCGGGATGCTGCTGGCCGGCAGCGCCGCCCGCTACCGCGGTGACGTCGGCGCGCTGCGGCAGGTGCTGCCGCAGCTGGGCGACATCCGGCACGTCGCGATGGGCTGGATCCGCGCCAGGGGCGTGCCGCGCGCGGGCGGCTGGTTCACCCAGCGCGAGAAGGCCGGTGGTGGCGCGCTGTACGACCTCGGCTGGCACCTGCTCGACACGCTCGCGTACCTGGTCGGCCCGGCCGCGTTCACCCAGGTCATCGGCGTGACGTCGGACGACTTCGTCAACGCCGGCGCCTGGCGCGCGGCGTGGCGGCAGGACCAGCTCGGCGGCGACCCCGCCGACGTCGAGGACACCGCACGCGGCTTCCTGGTCCGCGAAGACGGCATCTCGGTCTCGCTGCGCGCGAGCTGGGCTTCGCACCAGGCGCGGGACGTCTCGGTGCTCCACGTCGAGGGCAGCGCCGGCACCGCGGACCTGCGGTGCACCTTCGGCTTCAGCCCCAACCGGGAGCCCGAACCCGTGCTTTCGGTGACCCGCGAGGGCACCACCACCCGGCTTCCCGTGCCGCTCGAACGCATCGGCGTCGAGTACACCCGCCAGGTGAGCGACCTCGCCGTGATGCTGGCCGATCCCGGCAGCCGCGGCCGGGCCGTCGCCGAAGCGCGGCCGATCGTCTCGATGATCGAGAACTTCTACGCCTCCGCGGGCTCGGTGCGTGGCGCGGTCCCGGCGTTCCAGTAGAGAGGGTGCTCCATGACATTCCCGATCGTCGATCGGCCGGCAGCCGGGGCCGATCCCTCGGTACCGGTCCGGCACGCGGTCATCTTCGACCTCGACGGGGTCGTCGTCGACAGCTTCGCGGTGATGAGCGAGGCCTTCGCCATCGCCTACGCCGAGGTCGTCGGGGACGGGCCGGCGCCCTTCGAGGAATATCGGCGCCATCTCGGCCGGTATTTTCCCGATATCATGCGCATCATGGACCTGCCGCTGGAGATGGAGGAACCCTTCGTCCGCGAGAGCTACCGCCTCGCCGGTGAGGTCCAGGTCTTCGCCGGGGTCACCGAGCTGCTGCTGACGCTGCGGGCGCGTGGCCTGCGGCTGGCCATCGCCACCGGCAAGAGCGGCCCGCGGGCGCGGTCGCTGCTGGACGACCTCGGTCTGCTCCCGTTCTTCGAGCACGTCATCGGCTCGGACGAGGTCGCCCGGCCCAAGCCGGCGCCGGACATCGTCCGGCACGCGCTGCAGCTGCTGGACGTCCCGCCCGGGCAGGCGATCATGGTCGGCGACGCACCGACCGACCTGGCCAGCGCGCGCGGCGCCGGTGTCGCTTCGGCGGCGGCGCTGTGGGCGCCCCCGGACGACATCGGCGAGCTGCTCGCCGCGGGTCCCGACGTGGTGCTGCGGCAGCCGGCCGACCTGCTCGCGCTCTGCCCGTCGGTGCCCGGCCGCTGACCCGCGTGTACCACCTCGGCATCGACGTCGGCGGCACCAAGGTCGCGTTCCGCGTCGAGAAGGACTCCGTGTGCGTCGAGGAAACCTCGTTCAGCTGGGGCGCCCGGCGCAGCGCGGAGGACGACCTCGCGCAGCTGACCGCGCACGTGGCCGGCCTGCGCGGCCGCCTCGGTGCCCCGCTGGCGGCGGTCGGCGTCGCGATGCCCGGCACGGTCGGCCCGGACGGCCGGGTCGCCACCTGGCCCAGCCGCCCGGAGTGGACCGGCGTCGACCTGAAGACGGCGCTGGGCAAGCTGTTCCCGGAAGCGGCGGTCGCCTGGGCGGACGACGGCGACCTCGGTGCGCTGGCCGAAGCCAGGGCATCGGGCTGCGAGAACCTCCTGTACATCGGGATCGGCACCGGCATCGGCGGCGGCCTGGTCCTCGGCGGCGTGCCGTGCCCGGGGCTCGGCCGCGGCTCGTTCGAAATCGGCCACATCATCGTCGAGATGGGCGGTGTCCGGTGCGTGTGCGGCCGCCGCGGCTGCCTGCAGGCACTGGCCTCGGGCCCGGCGACGCTGCGCCGCGCGTCCTTGCTGCGCGGCCGGGACGTCTCGTTCTTCGCGCTGCAGCGCGGGTTGAGCGCCGGAGAGCCGTGGGCGGCCGACGCGCTGGACGGGACGACCCGGGCGCTGGCGGCGGCGGTGACCGGCGTCCAGGAGCTGGTCCACCCGGACCGCGCGCTGATCGGCGGCGGGTTCGCGGCGGGGATCCCGGAGATCGTGCCGTCGGTGGCGGCCCACCTCGGGGACTTCGTGCGGCAGGGCCAGGTGCCGGTGCCGGTGGAGCCGGCCGCGCTGGGCGGGTTGTCGTCGCTGCGGGGCGCGGTGGCCTTGGCCGGGCTGGTGGCCGCGGGTGCGGTGCTGTGACTGCTCACCTGCGGGATCCCGAAAACGCTTCCCGTGCGTAGGTTCGGCGCCATGGGCACACTCGTTTCCTTTCACGCACACCCCAACGACGACACCACGACCTGCGGCGGCGTCCTGCGCAAGGCCCACGAGGACGGCCACCGCGTCGTGCTCGTGCTCGCCACCCGCGGTGAACTCGGGTACAACCCCGAAGGCCTGCTCGCCGAGGGCGAGACCCTGGGCGACCGCCGGGCGGTCGAAGCGCGGGCGGCCGCCGACGTGCTCGGCGTGGACCGGCTCGAGTTCCTCGGCTACAGCGACTCCGGGATGGTCGCCGCCGGCGAAGGCAGCACCTTCCAGACCGCCGACGTCGAAGAAGCCGCGCGGAAGCTCGCCGCGATCCTGCGCGAGGAGAACGCCGACGTGCTGACCGTCTACGACGAGGCGGGCACCTACGGCGACCCCGACCACATCCAGGTCCACCGCGTCGGCGTGCGGGCGGCGGAACTCGCGGGCACCGCGAAGGTCTTCCAGACCACGATCAACCGCGAGCAGATCAAGGCGAACCAGCAGGCCCTCGCCCAGCAGGCCGGCGTCGAGCTGCCCGCCGGGCCGGACTTCGGCACCCCGGAGGCCGAGCTGACCTGCCGCGTCGACGTCTCCGCCTACACCGAGTACAAGCGCAAGGCGCTGCTCGCCCACGCCAGCCAGATCACCCCGCAGTCCACGCTGTTCACGGACCTGCCGGAGGACACGTTCCGGACCATGTTCGGCACCGAGTGGTTCATCCGCGCCGGCCAGGGGCCCGGGATCACCGAAACCGACCTCATGGCCTGAACCAGCCATCCCCTTTCCGGGCCGCACCGCACGGGCACCCGCCCGCGCTGTGCGGCCCGAGTCGTCGAATCCCCTTGGAGGCCTTGTGGTCTATGCGTTCGACCCCGAGCTCGCGACCGCCGTCCCGGCCCTGCCGATCACCGACCTGGGCGACCTGGTGACGGCGAGAGCGGCGGTCAGCGAGCTCAGAGACCGGCTGCCCGCGCCGGACCTGGCGGGCTTGCGGATCGACGACGTGCCCGTGCCGGCGGACGGCCACGAGGTGGCGTTGCGCGTCTACCGCCCGGCCCACCCGGTGGCACCGTCCGCGCTGTACTTCGTCCACGGCGGCGGGTTCATGGTCGGCGACCTCGACGTCGCCCAGGTGCCGTGCGTCGAGCTGGTCCGCGCGCTGGGGATCGTGGTCGTCTCGGTGGAGTACCGCCTGGCGCCGGAAACGCCGTACCCCGGCCCGCTGGAGGACGTCTACACGGGCTTGTGCTGGCTCGCCGACCACGCGGACGAGCTGGGCGTGGACCCGGACCGGATCGTCACCTACGGCATCAGCTCGGGCGGCTGCCTCAGCGGCGGCCTGGCCCTGCTGGCCCGCGACCGCGGCGGGCCGAGGGTCGCCTACCAGTTCCTGAACGCCCCGGTCCTGGACGACCGCCTCGCGACGCCAAGCATGCGCGAGTTCGTGGACACGCCGTTGTGGAACCGCCCGCAGGCGGAGATCAGCTGGGACGCCTACCTCGGGCCAGGCTTGCGCGCGACGGACGCGGTCCCGTGTTACGCGGCCCCGGCCCGCGCGACGGACCTGACCGGCCTGCCGCCGGCGTACGTCGCGGTGAAGCAGTTCGACCCCCTGCGCGACGAGGGGATCGCGTACGCGGTGGCGATGCAGGCGGCGGGGGTGAACGTGGAGCTGCACCTGTTCCCGGGAACGTTCCACGGCTCGACGCGGTTGACGGACGCCGCGATCAGCCGTCGTGAGCAGGAGGAACAGCTGGCGGTCCTGCGCCACGTCACCGCCCGCTGACCCACCCGACCCTCCCGGTACGCGAGCCGACCCTCCAGACACGCGAGCCGACCCTCCAAGCACGCGTGATGCCCTCTCTGTCACGCGTGATGCCCCCTCAGTCACGCGTGATGCCTCCCCGGACACAGCCGCGTCCGGGGAGGCTCTTGCCTTTCCGAACACCTCCCTTATATGGTGTATAAGAACCTGTCGAACGCATTCGCTACCGAGGGAGTCCTCTTGCGCGAAATGCACGCCACGGTGGCGGTGACCGAAACCCGAAATCCACGGCGCTGGCTCATCCTGGCCGTCATCTGCATGGCCCAGCTGGTCGTCCTGCTGGACAACACCATCCTGAACCTGGCCATCCCCAAGCTCACCGAAGAACTCGGCGCCACCACCGTCGACATCCAATGGATGATCAACGCCTATGCGCTCGTCCAATCCGGGTTGCTGCTCACCGCGGGCAGCCTCAGTGACCGGTACGGCCGCAAACGCGCGCTGGTGATCGGTTTGCTGTTGTTCGGCTTCGGCTCGTTGGCCGCCGCGTTCAGTCAGACTTCCGGGCAGCTGATCGCGGCGCGGGCCGGGATGGGCATCGGTGGTGCGCTGCTGCTGACCACCACGCTGGCCGTCGTCATGCAGGTCTTCGACGGCAAGGAACTGCCCAAGGCGATCGGGCTGTGGAGCGCCGTCAGCTCGTTCGGCTACGCCAGCGGCCCGCTGATCGGCGGGGTGCTGCTCGCCCACTTCTGGTGGGGTTCGATCTTCCTGATCAACATCCCGGTGGCGCTGCTCGGCTGCCTCGCCGTGGCGAAACTCGTGCCGGAGTCGAAGAACCCGGAGGGCGAGCGGCCCGACCTGGTCGGCGCGGTGCTCTCCACGATCGGCATGGTCGGTGTCGTCTACGCGATCATCTCCGGCCCCGAACACGGCTGGACCTCCGGCGGCGTGCTGCTCGCGGCCGGGCTGGGGGTGGCCGCGCTCGCCGCCTTCGTGCGGTGGGAGCTGCACGTGCCGCACCCCATGCTGGACATGGGTTTCTTCCGCAACCGCCGGTTCGTCGGCGCGATCTCCGGCGGCCTGCTGGTCGCCTTCGGGATGGGCGGCTCGGTCTTCCTGCTGACGCAGCAGCTTCAACTGGTCCTGGGCTACGGCCCGCTGGAGGCCGGGCTGCGGACGGCGCCGCTGGCCCTCGTGGTCGTCGCGCTGAACGTGGCAGGCATCGGCGCGAAGATCCTCGACAAGCTCGGCACCGCGCTGACCATCACCGTCGGGATGACGCTCAACGCGGGCGGCCTCGCCGCCGTCGCGCTGCTGGGCACGCCCGGGCGCGGCTACGCATGGATGCTGGCCGGCCTGCTGCTCATGGGCGGCGGCATCGCGCTGGCCATGCCCGCCATGGCCAACGCCATCATGACCTCGATCCCGCCGGCCAAGGCGGGGTCGGGGGCCGGCGTCCAGGGCACCGTGAACGAGTTCGGCAGCGGGCTCGGCGTCGCCATCCTCGGCGCCGTGCTCAACTCCCGGTTCGCCGCGTTGCTGCCCGCCGGCCTCGGTGCCGGTGCGGCGGGCTCACTCCACCAGGCGCTGCTCGCCGCGCCGACGCCCGAGCTGCGGACGCAGGTGCACGCGGCCTTCGCCGACGGCCTGCGCGCCAGCGAGCTGATCGGGGCGATCGCCGTCGTGCTCGGCGGCCTGCTCGCGGGCCTGCTGCTGCGCCGGGCCGCCCGCTCGGAGACCGTTCCGGCGGTATCACCCTGAGCCGGCAGGGTGCGTGGCGCCGCGCACCCTGCCCCCGTACCGTGGACAGGTCCGCCGCCGAGAAGGAGGGCCACGATGGGAAAACGGGCCTCGCGGCCACGCGAGAGCGTGTGGCTTTCCCCGCGGCCCGCCCGCAAGCACCGGGCCGGCGAGTCCGAGCTCGACCGCGAGAAGATCGTCGCCACCGCGGTCCGCGTGCTCGACGCCGAGGGTGACGCGAAGTTCTCGATGCGGCTGCTGGCCGAGGAGCTGAACGTCACCCCGATGTCGGTCTACTGGTACGTCGCGAACAAGGACGACCTGCTGGAGCTGGCTCTCGACGCGGTGGCGGGCGAAATCGAGCTCCCCGCCCTCGAGGACGGCCACGACTGGCGCGCGGACCTGCGCGCCCTCGCCCGCGCGTGGCGCCGCACGATGGTGGCCCACCCGTGGGCGATCCGCTGCTACGGCGAGTACCTGAACATCGGCCCGAGCAGCCTCCGGTTCACCGAATGCGCCCAGGCGGTGATGGCCCGCTCGCCGCTGCCGCTGAAGGACCGCTCGGCGGCGCTGAACGTGGTCTTCCAGTACGTCTACGGCTTCACGGCGACGGAGAGCCGCTGGCTGGAGCACCTGGCGGAGACGGGCCGCACGGCGGAGGAGTTCGCCGCCGAGGTGACCGGCAGCATGGCGGCGATGTCCTCGGCGCTGGAACAGGGCGGCCTGCTGGAGCGCGACGGCGACGCATCGGTCGAACAACAGCGCGACCGCGACTTCGACCGCGGCCTGGAGTGGCTGTTCACCGGCATGGTCGCCGGCTGAACCCTCACTGGTGGACGTTGGGGGTGGACAGGCGTATGTGTCTTGTGTGCACCCCGGGTCTGCCGGCCCGACCCGACGGGGCCCGTGCCCCGGGCCGGCGCGATCGCGTGCCGCGACCCTGCTCGCCGAAATCGGTGACTGCCGAGCCTGCGGCAAACAGCTGCGGGCCGCACTTCTCGACTGGGCACAAGACAGCCCACGCGCGAACGACCGGGTCCAGAACAGGTACCGGCATGCTCGCGAACGGGGATGCCGGCAGCCGCACGCAGCACGAATCCTGGCCCAAGCCAGGATCCTCCGGCGCTGCCGGCACGACCACCGGCCCTACAACCCCGACCTACCCGGCCAACTCGACAGTCTCCACCAACAGGTCACTTGACATAGGGCTCTCAGACCTCGCGGCCCCGCCCGCGTCGCGCCGTCTGCACGTGTTCCTCGAGCCGCGTGCTGTCCGTGAGGACGTTCGACGTCTTGCCGTAGTCGACGCTGCGCCACCGGTCCGGCGTCATCCGGATGATCACGTGCCCGGGGTTGAACGCCTCGACGAACTCCCGCGCCTGCTGCTCGGGCAGGTAGCGTCCCGCCACCGAGTACGCCGCCTCGATCGTGGCTTCCGCCCACCCCGTCACCGGGCCGGACACCGAGACGTACCGGTACGGCGGCTCTTCGTTCTGCACCACCAGGGTGAACTCGCCGTTCTTCCGGATCAACCGGCCCTTCAGCGTGTCCTCGCCGTCGGTCCACAGGAGCACGTCGCCGCCGGGGGTGTAGCCGTACCACATCGGGACGGCCAGCGGCGGCCCGTTCCGCCGGGTCAGCGCGAGCACGCCGATGTGCTTGCCGGCCAGGAACTCCTGCTGCTCCGCCTCGGTCATGCTCAGGTCCACGCGCCCGCTCCTCCCGCCGCGACGATCGGAAAACTCCGGCCGGCCGGGGAAACCCCGGCCGGCCGAAGGAAGGAACACGTCACCAGGTGACCGGCAGCTCGGCCAGTCCCTGGAACGCGTCCCCCGGCTTGACCCGGACTTCGTCGGCCGGGACAGCCAAGCGCAGTCCCGGCAGCCGGTCGAGCAGCCGCTGGAACGCGATTTCCATGATGGCGCGCGCGTGGTTCATCCCCGCGCACTGGTGCGTCCCGAACCCGTAGGTCAGGTGGTCGCGGAACGCCGGGCGGTGCCAGTCGAGCTGGTCGCCGTCGTCGTAGGCTTCCTCGTCCCGGTTGATCAGCGAGAACAGGAAGAACACGCCGTCACCCGCGCGGATGGTGGTGTCCGCGTCGACCTCGATGTCGGCCGCGGCCACCCGCTGCAGGCCGTCGGGGACGACCACGAACCGGGTCAGCTCGTCCACCGCGGCCGGCATCAGCGACGGGTCCGCCCGCAGCTCGGCCAGCTTGTCCGGGTGCTGCAGCAGGGTGAACGCACCCAGCCCGATCGAGCTCGACGTCGTGTCGTGCCCGGTCACCAGCACGATGAGGAACATCTGGAGGATTTCCTCGTGGTCGATGTCGCTCGCCGGGTCGCGCTCGGCGAGCAGGTCCTGCAGGAAGCCCTCCTCGCCGGGGTTCTGCTGGGCCTTGTCGATGAGCTTGGTCAGGTAGGCCATCAGCTCGTCGTAGGCCCCGCCGGCGTCCGGCCCGAACAGGATCTGGTGCGCCTTCTTTTCGAAGTAGTCCTGGTCCTCGTGCGGGATCCCGAGCAGATCGCACAACGCCATCAGCGGCACCGGCGAAGCGAACTTCTTGAGCAGGTCCGCCGGAGCGCCTTCGGCGATCATCTCGTCGATCTGCCGGTCGACGATCGCCTGGATCCGCGGCCGCAGGGAGTCGATCCGCTTGACCGTGAACCCCGCCTGCACCAGCTTGCGCCGCGCCCGGTGCGCCGGGCCGTCGACGCCCACCAGCGCCGTGAGCAGCTTGATGACCTTCTGCTGGACGTCGGTGAACTCGACGGCCGCGGCGGCGCTGACCATCGGCCACGCGGGATTGGTCCGGTCACTGGAGATGCGCGGGTCGAGCAGGAGCTTGCGCGCCAGCTCGTGCCCGGTGACCGCCCAGGCCTTGCGGCCGTCGTACAGGGTGACCTCGGCGATCGGGCGCCGGTCGGCGAGCGGCTCGTAGCCCGGCGCCGGCTGGTACGGGCAGGTGCGGTCTTGCGGGAAGGCGACGGTCTCGGTCAAGGGAATCTCCTCCGACGAAGGGGACGTCAGGACGACGGGGCGACGAGCCGCACCGGGAGGTCCTTGGTCCGGGTGAAGCCGGGCCGCAGTATCCACGGGATCTCCTTGCGCGGCACCGCGAGCGTCATGTCCGGGAAGCGGGTGTACAGCCCGCGCAGCGCCACTTCCGCCTCCAGGTAGGCGACGTGCTGGCCGAGGCAGCGGTGGATGCCCTTGCCGAAGCCGAGGTGGCTCTCGCTACCGACGGCGAGCCGGTCGATCTTCAGCTTCTCCGGCTCCGGGAACTTCCGCGGGTCGCTGTTGGCCGCCATGATCAGCGGCACGACCGGCATCCCCCGCGGGATCACCGTGCCACCGACCTCGATGTCCTCGGTGGCGAACCGCGGCTGCCCGAACTGGATCGGGCCGAGGCGCTGCAGCTCGCGCACCGCCTGCGGCCACAGCGTCGGGTCCGCCTTGAGCCGGGCGAGCTGGTCCGGGTGCTCGTGCAGGGCCAGCACCGAGTTGCCGATCAGGTAGGTCGTCGTCTGGTGGCCGGCCGTGACCAGGCTGAACAGGATGCCGACCAGCTCGTCGTCGGTGGCGATGCCGGGGTTCTTGGCCTGCGCCTCGACGAGCGCGGTGACCATGTCGTCCTTCGGCTCGGCCCGCCGCCGCTCGATCATCCCGCGCGCCGCGATGAGCGTCTTGCGGACCTCTTCGGGCAGCCGCTTGCCGTCCAGGGTGGCCATCGCGTCGCTCCACGCGCGCCACTGCGGGCGGTCTTCGGCGTCGACGCCGACCAGCTCGCAGATCACCGTGACCGGCAGCGGGTAGCAGTAGGACTCGACGAGGTCGATCGGCGTGCCGTCACCGCCCTCGGCTTCCAGCTTGTCGAGCAGCTCGGAGGTGAGCTCCTCGACGCGGGGGCGGAACTTGCCGACGCGGTGCGCGGTGAGCGCGTAGGACACCAGCTTGCGCAGCCGGGCGTGCTCCTCGCCGTCGGAGGCGTTGATCAGGTTCTTCAGCCAGGGGATCAGCTCCTCCGGCATGTCCAGGTGGCGGAAGACGCCGTTGCGGATGTCCTCGGCGGGGGAGTCGGCCAGCGGGTTGCACTGGAACCGCTGGTCCATCAGGACCTGGCGCACGTCTTCGTAACGGGCGGCCAGGTACATCGGCGGCCCGCCCATGAAGCCGCCGATCTGCAGCGTCGGTGCCTCGCGCACCGCCGCGTGCGCGCCCCACGGGTCGGCGACCACTTCCGGGGAGAACAGGTCGACCGGTTCGGCCGAAGTCTCGGCAGTGGTGGTCATGGGCCTTCCTTTCGTGTCGAAAACGGCTCCGCACAGTCCTTTGTGGACGCACGCGGTCAGTGCGTGGCGACGAACTCCTTGAGCGTGCCGATCACGTACTCGATCATCTCCGTGGTGATCCCCGGGTAGACGCCGATCCAGAACGTCCGCTCGGTGACGATGTCGCTGTTGGTCAGCGGGCCGGCGATGCGCTGCGGCTTGCCGATGTAGGCGGGGTGGCGGGTCAGGTTCCCCGCGAACAGCCGCCGGGTGCGGATGTTGCGCGCCTCGAGGTACTCGACGACCTCCGGGACGTCGAAGCCGGCGTCGGGCCGCACCGTGATGATGAACCCGAACCAGCTCGGGTCGCTGCCCGGCGTCGCCTCCGGCAGGATCAGCCCGGGCAGCCCGTCCAGGCCCTCCCGCAGCTGGCGCCAGTTGCGCTTGCGGGCGTCGATGAAGTCCGGCAGCTTCGCCAGCTGGCTCAGCCCGAGCGCGGCGTGGATGTCGGTGCTCTTGAGGTTGTAGCCGACCTCGGAGAAGACGTACTTGTGGTCGTAGGCCTCCGGCAGCGTGCCCAGGTGCAGGTCGAACCGCTTGAGGCAGCGGTCGTCCTCGCCCGGCTCGCACCAGCAGTCGCGGCCCCAGTCGCGGAACGACTTCGCCAGCTTGGCCAGCTTGATGTCCGAGGACAGCAGCATCCCGCCCTCGCCCATGGTCAGGTGGTGGGCGGGGTAGAAGGACACCGTGGAGAACCGGCCGAACGTGCCGGTGAGCTGCCCGTTGTAGGTGGAGCCGACGGCGTCGCAGTTGTCCTCGATGAGGTGCAGGCTGTGGCGCTTCGCGATTTCGGCGACTTCGGCGACGGGGAAAGGATTTCCCAGCGTGTGCGCGATCATGATGGCGCGCGTGCGCGGCGAGATCGCGGCCTCGACCCGCTCGGCCGTCGTGTTGTACGTGCCGAGCTCGATGTCGACGAACACCGGGATCATGCCGTTCTGCAGGATCGGGTTCACCGTGGTCGGGAAGCCGGCGGCGACCGTGACGACCTCGTCGCCCGGCTTGAGCTGCTCGTCGCCGAGGGTCGGGGACGTCAGGGTGCTCAGCGCCAGCAGGTTCGCCGAGGAGCCGGAGTTCGTCAGCACCGCCTTGCGCCGCTTGAGCTTCCGCGCGAACGCCGATTCGAACTTCGTCGCGATCGTGCCGGAGGCGATGCGCAGGTCGAGCGCGGCGGCGACCAGTGCTTCGCGGTCGGCGGCGTCGAGCACCGCCCCGGACGACAGGATCGGCGTCTGCCCCGGGATGAACGGCGCCGGCCCGGGGGACTGGGCGTCGTGGTAGTCGCGGACCTGCGCCAGCAGGTCCGATCGGGCTGAGTCGACCATGTCGGATCGATCCCCTGCTCCTCGAGTGCGGACTGCGGACCTAACGCTCGAATCACGCTAGAAGCGCCGGGAGAAGGGGACATCCCTCAACGTGGTAGGCCGCCGGGGGCGGGCGGGCGAGACTACCCGCGTTGGTGATGGCCGACGGCGGTGTCCTGGGCAAGCTGGAGCCGACCACGAGCCACCCCTGGGAGGACGATCTTGTGAAGGTTCTTAATCTCGCCGGGGTCGCCCCGTCGACGGTGTTCAGCCACGTCCCGCTCGCGAACGCCCTGCGGGGCGCCGGGCACCAGGTGATGACCACGGCTTCGGTCGACGAGATGGTCGACACGATCGCCGGCGTCGGGCTGTCCGCGGTGCGGACCACGGCCCCGGGCGTCACCCCGCGGCAGGTCATCGCCGAGAGCGGCCTGACGCACGTGCCCGAGGACCCCCGCGAACGCGAAATCATGGCGGGCCGCTGGTACGCCCACATGGAATACGTGACCCTCGACGCCCTGCTGGCGTTCAGCAAGGACTGGCGGCCGGACGTCATCATCAGCGGCGTCACGTCGTACTCGGGTCCGCTGCTGGCCGCCCACCTGGGCGTGCCGTACGTCCGCCACGCCTGGGACATCCACACCCCGCGGCTGATGGACCAGGGCGCCGAAGACCAGCTGCGCGAGCAGCTCGAGGAACTCGGCCTCGACGGCCTGCCCGAGCCGGCCATGACCATCGAGATCGCGCCGCCGAGCCTGCTTCCGGAGGACCTCGAGGGCGGGCAGCCGATGCGGTGGATCCCGGGCAACTCGCAGTCCGTGCTCGAACCATGGATGTACACCAAGGGCGCGGGCACCCGGATCGGCGTCACCATCGGCACCGGCGTCGCTAACTACAACCAGTACGACTTCCTGCAGGCCGTCGTCGAGCAGATCGCCACGCTGGACGCCGAGGTCGTCGTCGCGGTCACCGAAGACGCGGCGTCGGAAATGCGCGAGCGGCTGAAGAACGTGCGCGCGGGCTGGGTCCCGCTGGACGTCGTCGCGCCGACCTGTGACGTGCTGGTGCACCAGACCGGCGGCAGCACGATGATGACGGGCCTGAGCTTCGGCGTGCCCCAGGTGCTGCTCCCGGACCCCAACCTCTTCCGCGCCAACGCCATGGCCCGGCGGCTCGCCGACACCGGGGCCGCGGTCGTGCTGTCGCCGGAGGAAGCCACCAGCGAGGTCATCGCGAAGACCTGCGGCGAGCTGGTCGCCGACCCGTCCTTCAAGACGGCCGCGGACGGGCTGGCCAGGGAGATCGCCGCCCTGCCGTCGCCGAACGAGGTGGCGCAGCGCATCGAGCAGCTCGTCCGGGAAGCGGCCTGAGAGGACATGGGCAGCGTCAGCACCCGCAGCATGGCCGTCCGGCCGCTGGCCATCGACGGCGCGCACCTGGTCACGTCCAAGTCCTTCGGCGACGAGCGCGGCGACTTCTTCGAGGTCTACCGCGAAGACGTGCTCACCGAGGCACTCGGCTACCGGCCGCGGTTCCTGCAGGCCAACGTCTCGACGTCGTGCCGCAACGTCGTCCGCGGCGTGCACGGGGCGATGACCCCGCCCGGCCTGGCGAAGTTCGTGACGTGCCTGCGGGGTTCGCTGCTCGACTTCGTCGTCGACGTGCGGACCGGCTCGCCGACGTACGGTCAGTGGGACATGATCGTGCTCAACGCCCACGGCGGCACGGCGGTGTACGTGGAGGAGGGCCTCGGCCACGCGTTCGTGGCCCTGGAGGACGACACGTGCGTCCAGTACCTGCTGTCCGACCTCTACCGGCCGGCCGAGGTCCTCACCGTGCACCCGCTGGACCCGGAGATCGGCTTGCCGCTGAACCTGCCGGGCGAGCCGATCCTGTCCGAGCGCGACGCGGCGGCGCCGACGTTGCGGGAGGCGGGTGAGCTGGGGCTGCTGCCGGAGTACGAGGAGTGCCTGGCCCTGCGGGCTGCTCGCGTCCGCCTGTCCGAGGTGGCCGCGGCTTCCTGAACCGTGCGCACGAGAAAGGCCCGGGACGCGGTCCCGGGCCTTTCCCGTCGGTGCCGGTCAGCTCAGCCGGGTCAGCGCGGTGCGCAGCGTCTCGCCGAGGAAGTCCAGGTCGGCGTCGGTCGCGTTGAGGGGCGGGGCCACCAGCAGGCCCTCGCCCGTGCGGTCGGGGCGGAAGCCGACGTACGGGTACAGCAGCAGGCCCTGGCTGCGGGTGATCCGCATGACGTCGCCGAGGGTGCCCGGCGCCAGCTCGATGCCGAAGAAGTAGCCGAGCCCGCGGACGTCGGTCACCACCGACTGGCCGCGGACCGCGTCGGCGACGAGCCGGCCGAGGGCCGCGCCGCGGACCTCGCCGGGGTCCAGCGCGCCGATGTCCTCCAGCACCGACAGCACCGCCAGGCCGGCCCGGCCCTGCAGCGGCGTCGCCGACATGGTGCCCATCAGCGGCAGCCACTTGCCGCTCGCCATGATGTCCTCGGCCAGGTTCGGCGAGATCATCGTGGCCGCCAGCGGGACGTACCCCGCGCCGAGGCCCTTCGACAGCGTGACGATGTCGGCGGCCGAGCCCGGCGTGTGGTGCGAGGCGAGCGGGAGCCCGGTGCGGCCCAGCCCGGTGAGCACCTCGTCGTGGATGACCAGGACGCCGAACTCGTCGCAGACCTCGCGCAGCGCCTTCAGGTACCCGGCCGGCGGCACGTACCCGCCGCCGGTCGTGCCGTTGACCGGCTCCATCAGCACCGCGGCGACGGTCTCCGGCCCGGCCGCCACGATCGCGTCGCGCACCGACTGCACGCACTCGACGCGGCAGGCGGGGTAGGGGCAGTTCAGGTGCTGGCCGGGGTAGGGCGGGTTGAACGCGGGCGCGAGGCCGAAGCTGTCGTCCTCGTGCGGCCGCCGGGACCGGTGGCCCGAGAGCGCCAGCACGAACGCGCTGTTGCCGTGGTAGCCCAGCGACGACGTCAGGATCTTGTGCCGCCCGTCTTCGCCGCGGGCCCGCTGCACCAGCCGGGCCAGCGCGATCGCGGACTCCGTCGCGTGCGTGCCGGTGGGCGTGAACATCACCCGGTCGTCCGGCCGGTGCACTGCTCGCGCGGTGGCCGCGGCCAGTTGCTCCATCAGCTCGGGCGCGAACGTGCCCGGGCTGGCGTAGGTGCAGATCCCGACCTGGTCGCGCAGCGCTTCGACCACCACCGGGTGGGCGTGGCCGATGTTCACGTTGACGATCCCGCTGGCGCCGTCGAGGTACCGCGTGCCGTCGGAGGCGAACACCCAGGACCCGGCGGCGTGGCTGTAGGGGATCGGGGGGATCTGCAGCCGGGCCGCCAGCAGCTGGGACGGCGCTTCCTGCACGGTCATCGTCACGATCTGTTCCTCCTGGCCTCAGCCCACCGGCTCGGTGGCGTGGTCGACGTAGAGCCTCGCTCTGCTGCGGATGTCGTCGACGAGCACGGCCTGCCGCAGCACGTCGTCGTTGTCGGGGAGCCGCCCCGAGCGGACCGCGGAGGCGAACGCGGTGAGCGTGTTCGCCACCTGGTCGTCGGGCGGCAGCGGGATTTCCTCGACGCCCGAACGGCGTTCCAGGCGCACCACCGGATTGTGGTCGGCCGGCGGGGTGAAGGCGTGGTCGAGGACCAGCCGTCCTTCGCTGCCCCAGAGCTCGTACCCGGACCGGTAGCCGTGGTCGATCCCGAAGCTCGCGGACGCGGACACGCCGTCGCCGGTGCACAGCAGGGCCTGCCCGGCCGAGTCGACCGGGTGGCCGTGGCGCCGGGTGAGCACCGCCGCGACGACGTCGATTTCGCTGCCCAGGAACGACATCGCCGCGCGCACCGGGTAGACGCCGGTGTCCAGCAGGGCACCGCCGCCGAGTTCGGCGCGGTGGCGGATGTCGCCGGGCGGGCGGGCCGGCACGGCGAACGCGGCGTGGAACGCCCGCAGTTCCCCGATCGCGCCGTCGGCCAGCAGTTTCCGGACCGCCACGTGCTGGCTGTGGTGGAGGAACATGACGTTCTCCATCAGCACGAGCCCGGCCGCGCGCGCGGCGGCGATCAGCTCGCGGGTCCGCTGGACGCTGGTGGTCAACGGTTTCTCGGCGAGCACGTGCTTGCCGGCGGCGAGCGTCCGCTCGATCCAGCCGGCGTGCGCGGCGTTCGGCAGCGGGATGTAGACGGCTTCGACGTCGTCGAGCTCGAGCAGTGCCGCATAGCCTTCGACCGCGCGGCACCCGTAGGCCCGCGCCGTTTCCGCGGCCTTGCCGGCGTCGCGGCTGGCGACCGCCGCGATTTCCGTGCGGGGCAGGGCCGCCATGGCGGGCAGCAGCTTCCGGAGGGCGATGCTCGCGCAGCCCAGGATCCCGACGCGCAGTGGGGCCACAGGATCTCCTTTGCGGGCGCGCGGTTCCGGCACTCTCCGCGCTTCACGCTAGGACAGCTCCGCCGATCCGGGCATCCCTCGTCCTGATAGCGATCGCGCCGGACAACTGATCAAATGATTGGTACTTTGCCGTTATGGCCACTGGGAGGAAGCCGTTCCGGTTCGGGGTCGATTTCATCACGCCCGTTCCGCGCCGCGCTTGGGTCGACAACTGCCGCAAGGCCGAGGAACTCGGCTACGACGTCATCGGGGTGGGCGACCACCTGGGCATGCCGGCGCCGTTCCCGGCGCTGGTGCTGGCCGCGGAGCACACCGAACGCGTCCGGCTCAAGACATTCGTGCTGAACGCCGGTTTCTACCATCCCGTCCTGCTCGCCCGCGAAGTCACCACCACCGACCAGCTCACCGGTGGCCGGCTCGAACTGGGTCTCGGTGCGGGATACGTGAAAGCGGAGTTCGACGCCGCCGGAATTCCCTTTCCGGCGGCCCGCCAACGGCTCGATCACCTGGAAAGCACGATCAAGCAGCTCAAGAAGAGCTACGCCGATCCGGACCACCGGCCGCGGCCGGTGCAGCCGTCCGGCCCGCCGCTGCTGCTCGGCGGGCGGGGCAACGGCCTGCTCACCTTGGCCGCCGAGCACGCGGACACCATCGCGTTCATCGGGGCCACCGCTTCGCACAAGATGCTGCTGGCCGACGCGGCCGAGCTGGCCGACCGCGTCGGGTTCGCCAAGGCCGCGCTCGGACCGCGCGCCGCGCAGGTCGAGCTGAACGTCTTCGTCCACTGCGTCGACGTCACCGGTGACCGCCGGGCCGGCCTGGAGGCGGTGCACCGGCGGATGCCGGAACGCACGCCCGAGCAGCTCGCCGAACTGCCGACCGTGCTGGTCGGCACCGCCCCGCAACTGGCCGAACAGCTCGAAACCCACCGGGAGCGCTACGGGTTCAGCTACTTCACCGTGCTGGAGCACAACCTCGAAGCGCTCGCCCCGGTCATCGGTCTCCTGCAGGGGAAGTAGGGGACCACGACGAAGGGAGCACGCCCGTGGCCGACGGCCCGATGAAGTTCTCCACTTTCCACCTCTTCCACCAGTTCGCCGGGATGAGCGCGCCGGAGGTCTACGGCTACCACGTCGAGCTCGTCGAGCTGCTGGAGGAACTCGGCTTCGACGGTGTGTGGCTGGCCGAGCACCACTTCCACGACTTCGGCACCGTGCCCAACACGCTCACCATGCTCGCCCACCTGGCCGGCCGCACCGAACGGCTGCGGCTCGGCTCCGGGATCGTGGTGCTGCCGCTGCGCAACCCCGTCCACGTGGCCGAAGAGGCGGCGATGGTGGACGTGCTTTCGGGCGGCCGGCTCGAGCTCGGCGTGGGCCGCGGCTACCAGAGCATCGAGTTCGAGAACTTCGGGCTCGACCTGGCCGAATCGCGCGACCGGTTCGACGAGTGCCTCGACGTGCTGCTCGGCCTGCTGACCACCGAAGGCTTCGAATACCGGGGCCGGTTCCACGGGACGACCAACCCGCTGACGCTGCTCCCGAAGCCGGTGCAGCGGCCGCACCCGCCGCTGCACGTGGCCGCGATCAGCCCGGAGACCGTGCGGAAGTACGCCGCCCGCGGCCTGCCCATCCTGGCCGACCCAGCCGCGCCCTTCGCGCGGATCGCCGAAGCCGCGCAGACGTGGCACACGACCGCCGCGGAGCACGGCGTCGACTCCGCAGACGTCGAACTCGTCGCCAGCCGGGTCGTGTACGTGGCGGAGTCGAACGAGCGGGCCCGGGCGGAACAGGCCCGGTTCGAGGCGGCGTTCGACCGCACCCGCGTCTTCCTGGCGGGCAACGCGCCGATCGACCTGAAGACCGGCGGTGCGGCGAAGAGCTACGAGTACCACCTGGAACGCCTGAAGGACCTCTCGGCCGAGCCGGACTTCGCCTGGGACCAGCTGGAGGTGATCGGCGATCCCGACCGCGTGATCGCGCAGATCAAGTCCATTCAGGACATGGGGTACGGCAACCTGCTGTGCGACTTCGGTTCCACGCGGCGGCTGCCCCTCGAGGAGATGAAGAAGCTGCTGCGGTTCTTCGCCGCCGAGGTGATGCCCGCGTTCCGCTGACCACGCGGTTGCTATCAGGTCGGGGGATGCCCGCCGCGCCGCACCCGTCCTAGGCTCGCCGGAGCCGAGGAAGGGAGTGACGTGGTCCACAGCGCGATACACGAAGACACGGCGCGGGACGGCCGCTCCGACGCCGTGGCCGACGACGCGGTCATGTCCATGGCGGACTTCCACTCCTGGTTCAACGCGCGGGCCCGCGCGAACAGCTTCCGGGTCGACCGGATCCCGTTCGCGGACCTGTCCGGCTGGGACTTCGAGCCGGACACCGGCAACCTGGTGCACGCCAGCGGCCGGTTCTTCTCGGTCGAGGGCCTGCGCGTGCGGACCGACCGGCCCTGGGTGAGCGAATGGGCCCAGCCCATCATCGTGCAGCCGGAGATCGGCGTGCTCGGCATCCTGGTCAAGCGGTTCGACGGCGTCCCGCACTGCCTGATGCAGGCGAAGATGGAGCCGGGCAACATCAACGGGCTGCAGATGTCGCCGACCGTGCAGGCCACCCGCAGCAACTACATGAAGGTCCACGGCGGCGCGGCCACGAAGTACATGGAGTACTTCCGGCCGGGTTCACGCGGCCGCGTGCTCTTCGACGGGCTGCAGTCCGAGCAGGGGTCGTGGTTCCTGCACAAGCGCAACCGCAACATCGTCGTCGAGACCGACGACGACGTCCCGCTGGACGAGGACTTCTGCTGGCTGACCCTCGACCAGATCCGCCGCCTGCTGCGGCTGGACCACATGGTGAACATGGACTCCCGGACCGTCCTCGCGTGCGTCCCGCCCGCGCTGGCGCGCCCGGACGAGCGGACCGCGGGCGACGGCTCGTTCGTCGAAGCGGTCCACCGCTCGCTGTCCGGCCGAGGCCGCGCGGTGCACGACCCGGGCCACGTCCTGAGCTGGCTCACCGAGGTGCGCGCCCGCCAGGAGCTGGTGCAGCGCCGGGTGCCGCTCAAGGAGATCGCCGAGGACGGCTGGCGCCTGGGCCACGAGGTCATCGACCACCGGGACGGCAAGTACTTCGACGTCGTCGCGGTCTCCGTGGAGGCCAGCAACCGCGAGGTCACCGCCTGGACGCAGCCGCTGGTGGCGCCCCGGCAGTCCGGCCTGCTGGCGTTGCTGGTCAAGCGGATCGGCGGCACGCTGCACGCGCTGGTCCAGGCCCGCAGCGACGCGGGGACGCTCAACATCGCCGAGCTGACCGCGACCGTGCACTGCCAGCCCGGCAACTACGCCGACGCGCCGGCCGAGCACCGCCCGGCCTACCTCGACTACGCGCTCGCCGCGCCGACCGGCCGGGTGCGGCTGGACGTCGTGCATTCCGAGGAGGGCGGCCGGTTCTACCACGCGCAGAACCGCTACCTGGTGATCGAGGTCGAGGACGACTTCGACCCGGAGCCCGACGACCGCTTCCTCTGGACGACGCTGAGCCAGCTGATGTCGCTGCTGTCGCACAGCAACTACCTGACGGTGGAGCTGCGCAGCCTGATGGCGGGCATGCGCAGCTTCTGACGCACGACGAGAAGGGGGGCCGGTCCCGCGGGACCGGCCCCCCTTCTCGTCGTGGGTGGCTCAGGCGGTGGGCACGGCCGCGCGCAACCGGTTCTGCAGGGCGTCCACCAGGGCGTCGAACCCGCCGGGCCCCGCCGTGCCGAAGACGTGGTAATCCGGGCGCACCAGCACCGAAGCCGCCCCGAACCGGGCCAGGAAGGGCCGGTAGACGTCGTCGACGTCCACGCCGTCGGCCAGCCGGACGACGTGCGTTCCGAGGCCGCTGAGGAACTCCGAGCGGACTTCCTCGGTGGTCAGCAGCACGAAACCCCGGCCGACGACGTCGTCGAAGAGCCCGGTGGTGCCGCCCAGGCACACCCGGCCCTGCGGCACGACCACGCCCGCACCCGGGCTCTCGTGGAGCAGCCCGCCGGTGAGCGGTTTCGCCGGCTCCGGACGGCCCGCCGGCTTGCCCCGCCGGTTGGCCAGCACGGTGGCGTCCCGCTCGGCGGCGGCCGCCGGGTCCGTCACGCAGATCACCCGGCCCAGCTGGACCGACGCCAGGATCGCTTCGCGCGCCTGCTCCCGGCGTTCCGCCCCGTAACTGTCCAAAAGGGACTCCGGGGCCAGGCCGCGGAGCGTGAGGTCGAGCTTCCACGCCAGGTTGGTGACGTCCCGGACACCGGAGCACATGCCCTGCCCGGCGAACGGCGGCATCAGGTGGGCCGCGTCGCCGGCCAGCAGGACGTGCCCCACCCGCCACCGGTCGGCCCACCGGGCCTGGAAGATGTAGGTGGTGCTGCGCAGCAGGGTCGCGGTCTCCGGGGTGACGCCGAAGGGCGCCATCAGCCGCCACGCCGTCTCGTCCTTGTTGAGCTCGGCCGCGTTTTCGCCCGGCAGCCGCATGAACTCCCAGCGACGGCGGCCGGGGCCGCTGCCGACCAGCGTCGTCGGACGGGCCGGGTCGCAGATCTGCACGTTGGTCGGCACGAACTCGCGCGGCTCGGTCAGCTGGACGTCGCAGAGCAGCCACTCGTAGGAGAAGCCGAGGTCGGTCACCGGTACGTCGAGGTGCTCGCGCACGAAGCTGTTGGCGCCGTCGCAGCCGACCACCCACCGCGCCGAAAGCGTCCGCGTCACCTCGTCGGGGTCGATGGCGGTCACCCGGACGTGCTCGCCGTCGGCGATGGCCACGACTTCGTGCCCGCGCAGCACGGTGATCCCGGGCAGCGCCGCCGCCCGGGCCGCGATCAGCTCCTCCAGCGACGGCTGGTGCATGGTGTTCGCGTCCGGCCAGCCGTACCGGCCGTCGGTGGTGAAGGCGATGTCCAGCAGCGTCCGCCCGTCGGCGGTCTGCCACTGGTAGCCGTTGGCCGGCGCGGTGATCCGGCCGAGGTCCGGGCCGATGCCGGTGGCGGCCAGCAGCCGCGCGGTCTCGCCGTCGAAGCTGGTCGCCCGCGGCAGCTTGTACGGCCGCGGCCGGCGCTCCAGCACGGTGACCCGCCAGCCGCGCTGGGCCAGCAGCACCGAGAGGGTGGCCCCGACCGGGCCGTTGCCGACGATGACGACGTCCGTGTCCGTCACGGGAACCTCACCTCTCGCGAGTCAGGCGGGCCAGCCGTTCGCGCAGGCACTCGACGCGCCGCGGCAGCGACGGGTCGCCCTCGGGCCAGCCCAGGTCGATGCCGATCCGGCCGCCGGAGGTGCTCAGCACGTAACCGCCGAGCGCGATGGTCTCCCGCATCCGGGACGCCGAGTGCAAGTTGGTCAGCCGCAGGCCGTCCGGCGTGCGCATCGGCGGGGCGACACCCCAGTTCATGATGCTGACCACGGCCAAGGCGAGCTTCGGGTCCCACGGCTTCGCGGCGGCGGGCCGGGAGAACATGTCGAGGATGCTGCGCTGCACGGAACCGTCGGAGAGACCGGCCCGCAGCTGCGTGCCGATGGCCCGGCCGATGACGACGGCGTCGGGTGCCATCCCGGACGGCACCTGGAACCCGACCCCGCCGAGCACGTTCGTGCCCTCGGTCGCGCCGACCGGCGGTGTCAGCCGGTCGCGCAGGTTCACCGAGTACCGGTAGACCAGGTCGGTCAGCGGCATGTCCCGGATTTCGGCCTCGGCGAGCAGGACCGCGCCCGACACCAGGCCGTTGACCGTCACCTTCTCGCGGTGCCCGAGCTCGCGCAGTGCCGTCGTCTCGGCCGCGGTCAGCCGGTGCTGCACGACGTGGCGGACGACCGGGTCCGGCCGGGTCGAGGGGGCGGACGCCGGCGGCGGGGCCACCGGGATGGCCGGGCCGCTCGCGTGGATGCCGCGCTCGGCGAGCAGGTCCTCCAGCGACCGCGGGTACGGGTGGCGGACCGGGTCGAGCGGCACCCCTTCGACGACGTCGGTGTAGCAGGACCACAGCTCCGCCAGGATCGCGGTGGCGTGGTGGGCATCGGCGACGCTGTGCTGGATCGCCAGGCAGACGCCGGCCTCGTCGCCGTCCCGGACGACGTTGAGCGCGCTCAGCGCCCGGCTCTGGTCGAGGTCCAGCCCGGACAGCGGCCGGGAAGGGTCGCCGTCGGCGAACCGGATCTCCGGCCGTGCCGCGGGGTCTTCGGACTCGGTGAGCACCGCGCCCTCGCCGGTGAACTCGACCCGGGCCGAGAGGTGGGGGTAGGCGCGGGTGACCGCGTCGAACGCCGTGGTCAGCGCGTCCGGGTCGAGCCGGCCTTCGGCCCGCACGGTGTACCCGATGTAGGCCTCTTTGGCGGCGTGGATGCTTTCGCTGGGCGCCAGCACGCGCCGGACCGCGGCCCGCGTCACGACGTCCTCCCGGAGAGCACCGCACCGGCCAGCTTTTCGGTGATCGTCGCGATGATCGGCGCGGCCTGGTCGACCAGGAAGAAGTGGCCACCCGGCAGCACCCGCAGCTCGGACGGCCCGGTGGTGTGCTCCGCCCACGCGCGGGCCTCTTCGACGGACACGCGGGGATCGCGGTCGCCGGTGAACGCCGTCACCGGGCAGGCCACCCGCCGCCCGGGCTCGTGCCGGTAGGTGTCGACCGCGCGGTAGTCGCTGCGGATCGCCGGCAGCACCATGGCCAGCAGCTCGGGGTCGGCGAGCATGGCCGCATCCGAACCGCCCAGCTTCCGCAGCTCCGCGACGAGCCGGTCGTCCGACGCGCCGCGGATGTCGTCGTCGCGGTAGCGCGAGGGCGCCCGCCGCCCGGAGGCGAACAGGTGCGCCGGCGCGGGCCGCCCGGCCTCGGGCAGCCGCAACGCCAGCTCGTAGCCGATGATCGCGCCCATGCTGTGCCCGAACAGCGCCAGCGGCCGGTCGTCGAGCGGCCGCAGCACCTCCAGCAGCCGGTCCACCAGCCCGCCGATGCTGTCGACGGGCGGCTCGTGCCGCCGGTCCTGGCGGCCCGGGTACTGGACCGCCAGTACCTCCACCGCGGGAGCGAGGGCCTTGGCCAGTGGGAAGAAGAAGCTGGCCGAACCGCCGGCGTGGGGCAGGCACACGAGCCGGGCTCGTGCGTCCGGCGCCCGTTCGAACCGGCGTAACCACTTTTCGGCGTCTGGTCGGAGCACGGTGAGACTGCCTTTCGGGGCTAAGCGAGCTTCAGGGGGAGCGTCTTGGTCCGGGTGAACGCCGGCCGCAAAATCCACGGGATCTCTTCGCGCGGCACGGCGAGCGCCAGGTCCGGGAACCGCGTGAACAGCCCGTGCAGCGCCACCTCGGCCTCCTGGTAGGCGAGGTGCTGGCCCAGGCAGCGGTGGATGCCCTTGCCGAAGGACAGGTGCATCTCGTTGGCCACGCTCAGCCGGTCGACGATCAGCTTGTCCGGCTCGTCGAACTTGCGCGGGTCGGTGTTGGCGGCCAGCAGCAGCGGCGCGACCGGTGTCCCGCGCGGGATCGTGACGCCGCCGAGTTCGACGTCCTCGGAGGGGAACCGCGCCTGCGTGAACTGGAGCGGGCCGAGGCGCTGCAGTTCGCGCACGGCCTGCGCCCACAGCTCCGGCTCGGCCTTCAGCCGGGCGAGCTGGTCGGGGTGCTCCAGCAGGAACAGCACCGAGTTGCC
Source organism: Amycolatopsis sp. NPDC004169 (assembly GCF_040610315.1). Lineage (NCBI taxonomy): Bacteria > Bacillati > Actinomycetota > Actinomycetes > Pseudonocardiales > Pseudonocardiaceae > Amycolatopsis > Amycolatopsis sp. NPDC004169. The sequence goes on along the minus strand of NZ_JBEXMD010000004.1, from coordinate 90,705 downwards.
GATCAGGTACGTCGTCGTCTGGTGCCCGGCGGTGACCAGGCTGAACAGGATGCCGACGATCTCGTCGTCGGACACCCGGCCCGGGGCGTCGGCCTGAGCCTGCACGAGCGCGGTGACCAGGTCGTCCTTCGGTTCGACGCGACGGCGGGCCATCAGCTCGCGGGAGAGGGCGATGCACTTGCGCAGCGCGGGCGGGATGCTGGGGCCGTCCATCGTCGCCATCGCGTTGCCCCAGGCGTGCCAGGCCGCGCGGTCTTCCTCGTCGATGCCGACCAGCTCGCAGATCACCGTCACCGGCAGCGGGAAGCAGAACTCCTCGACGATGTCGACGGGCGCGCCGTCCTTGCCCAGCTCGGCCATGTGGTCGAGCAGGTCCGCGGTGATCTTCTCGACGCGCGGCCGCAGCGCGTTCACGCGGCGCGCGGTCAGCGCGTAGGAGACCAGCTTGCGCAGCCGCGTGTGGTCCTCGCCGTCGGCGGTGTTGAGCTTGTTGGCCATCCAGGGGATGAGGTCCTCGGGGAAGTTCATCGCCTTGAAGACGCCGTCGCGGATGTCCGCCAGCGGCGAGTCGGCCGGCGGGTTGGTGAGGAACCGCGGGTCGGTCAGGACGGTGAGGACGTCCTCGTAGCGGGTGGCCAGCCACATGTCGGGGCCGCCCATCATGGTGCCGAGGTTCAGCGTCCCCGTGTGCGGCAACGGCTCTTCGCGCAACCGCGCGTACCAGCCGAACGGGTCGGCGACCACTTCCGGTGAGAACAGGTCGACCGGCTCGGCCGAAGGCTTGGCGGTGGCGGTCATGGCCATCCCCTTCCTCGTTGGCCACGCGGGGCCTCCCGCGTGGGGCGGGCACGCCGCGGCCCCCGCGTTCGGACGGTAGGCAACGGGCACCCGGCCGGGCATCCCCCAACCTCACAGTGCTCACCTTGGTGTCCTCTGTGGACTGACGGAGGGCTATCAGAACGAGGGATGCCCGGCGCGGCGGCGCTGACCTAATCTCGCCGAAGACCTTGCAGGCCAGGCGTTGATCGACACGGTCACGCGAAACGATGCTTAGGGGTACTGGTGACGAAGCCGACTCCGAACGAGATTGGTAAGGGCTACGACGCTTTCGCGGACCTGCTCGACCAGCTCTGGGGTGAGAACCTGCACCACGGGTACTGGGACGACGAGTCCGCGACGCTCGAAGAGGCCACCACGCGGCTCACCGACCGGCTGGCCGCGATGCTCCCGCTGCGGGCCGGCGACCGGCTGCTCGACATCGGCTGCGGCAACGGCGAGCCGGCGATCCGGATGGCGACGGCGAACGACGTCATGGTCACCGGCATCTCCATCAGCGAGAAGCAGGTGGAGCGGGCGAACGACCGCGCTTACAAGGCCGACGTCGACGACCGGGTCGTCTTCGAGTACGCCGACGCGATGGACCTGCCGTACGAGGACGGGTCGTTCGACCTGGTCTGGGCGCTGGAATCGCTGCACCACATGCCGGACCGCTGGCACGTGATCCGCCAGGCGGCCCGCGTGCTGCGGCCGGGCGGGCGCCTGGCGCTCGGCGACTTCCTGCTCGTCCCCAGCCCGGCCGGGCTGGAAGCCGACGCCGAGCGCGTCCGCGAGGTCGGCAAGGGCGTGGTGGCCGTGGTCTCGCTCGACGAGTACCAGGAGCACCTGCGCGAAGCCGGCCTCGAGCCCGAAAACGCCGAGGACGTCAGCCAGTACACCCGGCCGTCGTGGGCCAAGGCGGCGGAGCGGTTCGAGGGCCTGCGGGAGCAGGCGCTGCAGCACATCGAGGCCGCGCAGTTCGAGGTCACGCTGGGCCGGTTCCGCGCGTTCAGCGACGAGCCGTCGCTCGGGTACGTCCTGCTGACCGCGCGCAAGCCCGAGTGAGGGAACCCGAAACCATGCAGATGACCGAAGAGAACCTCCGCGGCCTGTTCGGCCGGATGACGGGGGACGAGAAGCACGGCTGGGCCGCGGCGTCGACGCTGCACGCGATCTGGGTGCTCTACGAGCGCGTGCTGAACGTGTCGCCGTCGAACATCGACGACCCCGACCGCGACCGGTTCTACCTCTCCAAGGGCCACGGCCCGATGGCCTACTACGCGGTGCTCGCCGCGAAGGGCTTCATGGCGCCGGAGACGCTGGACACCTGGCGGCAGTGGGGCTCGCCGCTCGGCATGCACCCCGACCGCACCCTGGCGCCCGGCGTGGAGATCAGCGCCGGTTCGCTGGGCCACGGGCTGCCGCTCGGCGTCGGCACCGCGCTCGGGCTGCGGGCACAGGGCCGCGAGGCCCGCGTGTTCGTCCTGATGGGCGACGGCGAGTTCGACGAGGGCAGCAACCACGAGACGATGGCGATCGCCGGACGGCTCGGGCTGGACCGGCTCACCGCGATCGTCATCGACAACAAGACGGCCAGCCTCGGCTGGCCGGGCGGCATCGCCGGGCGCTTCGAGCAGGAGGGCTGGGCCGCGACCACGGTCGACGGCCGCGACCACGACGCGCTGGAGAAGGCGCTGACCGGGGAGACCGACGGGCGGCCGCGTGCCGTCGTCGCGGAGATCCTGCCGATCGAGGAAGGGGCCGCCGGATGACCACGCAGGTGACCAGGAAGCAGATGCGGACGGTCTTCGCCGAGACGGTGATCGAGTCGCTGGCCGCGGACCCGCGGGTGGTCATGCTGACCGCCGACATCTCGTCGTGGTTCTTCTGGGACCTGAAGAAGGACTTCCCGGACCGCGTCCACAACTTCGGCATCCGCGAGCAGGCGATGATCGACATCGCCGGCGGCTTCGCGCTGGCCGGTCAGCGGCCGGTGGTGCACACGTACGCGCCGTTCCTGGTCGAGCGGCCGTTCGAGCAGCTCAAGATCGGCCTCGGCCACCAGGACGTCGGCGCGGTGCTGGTCAGCGTCGGCGCGTCCTACGACGACCCGTCGTGGGGCCGCACCCACCAGGCACCGGGCGACGTGGCCCTGCTGGACACGCTGCCGGGCTGGACGGTGCACGTCCCGGGCCACGAGGACGAGGTCGCGCCCCTGCTGAGCCAGGCCATCGCGGGCGACAACCGGGTCTACGTCCGGCTGTCCGAACGCGCGAACAGCGAGCCGGTGCCGGTGTCGGACCGGTTCACCGTGCTGCGCCAGGGCCGCAAGGGCGTGGTGGTCGCGGTGGGCCCGGTGCTGGACCAGGTCCTGGCCGCGACGGCCACGGCGGACGTCACGGTGCTGTACGCGGCCACGATCCGCCCGTTCGACCACGCCGGCCTGCGCGCGGCGGTGAACGCTGCTGCGCCGAACGTGGTGCTGGTCGAGCCGTACCTGCGCGGGACGTCGGCGTTCGAGGTGACCGAGGCGCTGGCGGACGTCCCGCACCGCCTCCGCTCGTTCGGCACCTGGCGCGACCGCGAGGCCCGCGTCTACGGAACGGCCGAGGAGCACGACCGCCTGTTCGGCGTCGACGCCGAGTCACTCGCGGAATCGATCACCCGCTTCGTCGCCTGACGAGCGGAACCAGACACCGGCTCCCGCCGCACCGGCCCCCCAGACGGTGCGGCGGGAGCCGGTTTCGCCACGTCGCCCCTCCAATCACGAGTGATGCCCCTCCAATCACGCGAGATGCCTCTCCAATCACGCGAGATACGCGCCCCATCACGCGAGTCACGTCTCCAAGCACGCGAGATACGTCCCAGATCACGCCTGGTGCCCCCGCCGGCACCCCGGACATGCGAAGGCCCGGACCGCCATCATGCGGTCCGGGCCTTCGCACGTCCGTCCTAAGGGGCGTCCCACGCGACCGGGAGCGAGTGCACCCCGTACGTCAGCATGTCGTTGCGCAGCGGGACCTCCGCCGGCGGCACCGCCAGCCGCAGGTTCGGCAGCCGGCGCAGCAGTTCCGCGTAGCCCGCCTGCATCTCCATCCGGGCCAGCTGCTGGCCGAGGCACTGGTGGACGCCGTGGCCGAACGCCAGGTGCGGGCCGCGGGGGCGGGTCAGGTCCAGGTCCGGGTTCGGCCACTGGCGCTCGTCGCGGTTGGTGGCGACCACCGAGACCACGACCGTCGACCCGGCCGGGATGTGCTGGCCGGCGAACTCGAGGTCCTCCTTGGCGAACCGGAAGATCCCCGGGTTCACCACCGACAGGTACCGGAGCAGCTCTTCGACGGCGTCGGTGATGCGGTCCGGGTTGTCGCGCAGCGTGGCGAGCTGGTCCGGGCGCTGCAGCAGCACGAAGATGCCCAGCCCCAGCATGCTCGCCGTGGTGTCGTAGCCGGCGATGAGCAGCAGGTTGGCGATGTTGATCAGCTCGTCGTCGGTGAGCGCGGGGTCGGCGCCGGCGTGGTGGATCAGGCCGGAGAGCAGGTCGTCGGCGGGGTGCGCGCGCTTGTCCTCGACCAGCGCCTGCATGAACGCGCGCAGGGCGTCGGCGTTCTTCACCGCCTCCGCGACCGGCTGGTTCATCTGCAGCAGCGCCGACGCGCGCTCCTGGAACCCCGCCCGGTCCTCGTAGCGCACCCCGAGCAGCTCGCAGATCATCAGCGACGGCGCCGGGAAGGCGAACTCGGTCATCAGGTCGGCGGTCGTCCCGCCCGCCAGCATGGCGTCCACCCGGCCGGTGACGATCTCGTCGATCCGGGCGCCGAGCTCGCGGATCCGGCGGACGGTGAACTGCCCGGTGAGCAGCTTCCGGTACCGGGTGTGCTCCGGCGGGTCCATGTTGATGAACGAGCCGGCCCGCGCCTTGTCGTCGCGCAGCCGCTCGCGGAATTCGGCCGACAGTTCCTTGAACCGCGGGTGGTACTGGAACCGGTCGGAGGAAAAGCGCTGGTCCGAAAGCACCGCGCGCGCTTCCTCGTACCCGGAGACGAGCCAGAACGGATCGCCGGCGGCCAGCGTCGCCCGGGCGACGGGGCCCTGTTCGGCCACGGCCACCAATGCGGGTGGCACGTGGAACGGGTCTTCGCGGCGGACGAACTCCGGGGGGAGCGGTGAACGCAGCGATTCGGTTTTGGGCGCGTTGTCGGTCACATTGGTCGTCACTGCGGAGGAACTCCATTCCCGGATCGCCGGACAAGCCTCGGCGCGAGCCTAAGTTCCGCGCGGGCGGCCGGGCATCCCCCGACCTGATAGGTCACCGGGCGCAACTATCAACGTAGGGGTGGTGCCCCTCCGCAGCCGCCGACAGCATGGGGAAGTCCGTTTCCCCTGCTGAGCGAGGTGTTTCCCGGTGCCAGAAATCCTGCTGCTGAACGGTCCCAACCTGGGTGTGCTGGGCAGGCGCGAGCCGGAGATCTACGGCACCGACACGCTGGCCGACATCGAGAAGATGGTCGCCGAGGAGGTGCGCCCCCGCGGGTGGGACGTCGTGTCCGTGCAGCGTGACGGCGAAGGCGAGCTGGTCGGCGCGGTACACGAGCACCGCGACACGACGGTCGGCGCGATCGTCAACCCCGGTGCGCTGATGATCGCCGGCTGGAGCCTGCGCGACGCGCTGGCCAGCTACGAGCCGCCGTGGATCGAGGTCCACCTGAGCAACGTGTGGGCGCGCGAGCAGTTCCGGCACGAGTCGGTCATCGCACCGCTGGCGAGCGGGGTGGTGGTCGGCCTCGGCGCCTTCGGCTACCGGCTGGCCGCACGGGCCTTGCTGCACCTGTCCGCCGAATCGGCGAATGGATTGGGCTGAACGCCCGGATTCACGCGCCTCGCCCACCGCGGATCGGTTACCGCCTATTCCGCGGGGGTGCGGCGTGACCTGCTGATCTCCCATGGGTCTGGACCATAGTTACCGTGAACATGGTCCGACCGCATGGTTTGTTGACTACTAACCGTTTGTCCCGCTAGTCCATCGGGCTGACGCGAGCTGTGAACTCGAAGTTAATTCCGTTGCAGGGCAAGAAAATCGCCACAAACCAAGCCTTCTCGGGGATTGTGATCGGAGTCACACAGGAGATGACGACGGGTCCCGCCGAAGCTACTGTGGGCCGAGTAAGCCGTTAATTATTGACGTGTCAACCTGGGGAGGTTGTGGTGGCGCGCCCCCGGTGCGCCTTCTGGGGTACCGCCACGCTGTGACTGGTTTTCCGCTTTGCCGCGCTCCGCGCGAACACCACTTTGACGCGGTGCGCACTACGTTTGGGGGGAACGGCCCCTACGGGGCGTGCCGTTCATGCTCGGTGTCGGGAATGATTCCCCGGAAGCGCGCGGCGCGCCGCAATTCGATTCCGCTTCGTCTATTACCTGGGGGATAGCCGATCGATGTTGACCGTACCTGACTTGCAGATGCCGCCGAACCCGTTCACCGGATTCGGGGATGATTTGATGCAGCGGTCCTGTGACACCGCTGGTTTTCTCCGCCGCTCCGCCACTTCGTGGTTCAACGGGCGGCTCGACGCGGGGCTGCACTGCGCCAAGGCAGCGGCCTCGGGTGACCGCCGGGAATCCGGTGAGCTGGGCCAGCTGGCCCGGTTCTGGTACGTCGGGTTGCTGATCAAGGCCCGCGACCTCGACGCCGGCCGCCGCGTGCTCGAATCCGCCGGCGCCGTCCGGTGCGGGGCGGCCTCCGACCGGATGACCGCCGTCGAGCACAACGTCCGGGGCAGCCTGCTGTTCGCCACCGGCGAGGTCGACGACGCGATGGACGAGATCAGCACCGGCCTGGAGATCGCCGAGCGGTGCGGTGACCGGTCGCTGCGGCCGCCGAGCTACGTGGTGCTGGCGCTGGGTGCCCTCCGCCGCGCGGACATGCGGGCGTGCCGCCACTTCGTCGACAAGCTGTCGGACGAAGCGCTGCTCGGCTACTTCGGGCAGGCGCCGGGGGCATGGGTGGCCGCGCAGGCGGTGGAAGCCCGCAGCGGCGTGGCGAGCGCGGCGAGCCTCATCGCCGGGATCGTCACCAACCCGGTGGTGCTGAGGCAGCTGCTGGTCTCGGAACCGGCGGCGGCGTCCTGGCTGGTCCGCGCGTGCGTCAAGCTGGGCGCGCACGACCTGGCCCGTGCATCGGTGGCGGAGTCCGCCGCACTGGCCGCCGAGCAGTCCGGGTTCAGCGTGATCCGCGGCTCGGCCCTGCACGCGGCGGGCCTGTTGGAGAAGGACGCGGCCAAGCTCCACGAGGCCGCCGACATCCACCCCGACCGCTGGTGCGCGGCCTCGGCGCGCGAGGACCTGGCGAGCCTGCTGGCCGCCCGCTGCTCCGAGCGCGACCGGACGATCAGGATCCTCGAATCGGTGCTCGACACCTACGCGGCGGTGAGCGCCACCCGCGACTCCGCCCGGGTGGTGAACAAGCTCCGCGAGTACGGCGTCCGCCGCGGCACGACCCGGACTGTCGAGTGCGAGGGCGTCGTCCCGCACGGGCTGACCAACACGGAGTTCGCGGTGGCGGAGCTGGTCAGCCAGGGCCACACCAACAACGAGGTGGGCAGGCAGCTGTTCATCTCCCGGCACACGGTGGCGTTCCACCTCAAGAAGGTGTTCCAGAAGATGAACATCACGTCCCGGGTCGAGCTGGCGGCGGCGTGGAAGGTGTTCTCGTAGCGAGGTCGTCCCCCGGCGGTTGGGTGCCGTGACGGGATCGGCGACGGAGCGCGAGTCACTGGACGCGGAGGGTGGTCACGCCGCAGTGGAGGGCGGCGCGGGCCCCGGGTGTCCGGCAGTGCGGAGAAGAGGAAGAGAAGAGAGGTGGAGGTGAGCAGCGGGCCGGGCCGAGGGGGCCGGCCGGCGAGGGAGGTGCAGAGGTGTGAGTGGCCGGGTCCGTCAGGGCCGAGCACCGTCCGGGACCGCAGCCCCGGCGGTGGAGCCACGCCGCCGGGCAAGCGCTCTCCCACGTCACCGATCTTCGGGAACCGTCCCCGACACGCCCGGCCGCAGCCCGGCCGTGTCGCCTTCGCCATACCCCCGACGTCACCGGAAAACCGCAGGTAGAGCCGCCAAGGTGGCGTTACCGGCTGGTAGCTGGAATGATATTCGGCCGCTCACGCTCCGCTGAACCTCTTCCACGCTGCGCCAACCGGCGGGACCCCCGTGTGGCATCTTGACTCGAAGCGCCGGTGGGGTCACGCTTACTCCCGACGGCGAAACCGGGGCCCTTGCGGGAGGGACCACCGGCTCGCCCGGAGGCATACCTGAAGACGTTGCGAAGCAGGCTGGGCCCCATCTGGAGCGCCCCCTGGACAGGCCGCGACGTTCGGGCTAGACTGTCTTTTTGCGCTGCCCTCTTTCAGGCTGCCCGGAGCCGGTAGTTAGGATAGTGGGCACACGGCACCCTTGACAGTCGCTGATAGCTGTTGCTATGGCGGCCGTCACCGCTCATTGTCCCCGGAAGGACGCATCTTGGCAGTCTCTCCCGCGAACCAGGCCACTGCTGCGACCACCTCGGCTGAATCTCGCTCGGAGGCCACGGGTATCCCCGGCGCGCCCAAGCGGGTTTCCTTCGCAAAGATTCGCGAACCCCTGAACACCCCCAACCTGCTCGACGTCCAGATCCAGTCGTTCCAGTGGTTCACCGGGGACGAAGCGTGGTTCCAGCGCCGTGTCGAGGAGGGTGAGGAGAACCCGGTCGGCGGCCTCGAAGAGGTCCTCAACGAGATCTCGCCGATCGAAGACTTCTCCGGCTCGATGTCCCTGTCCTTCTCCGCCCCGCGCTTCGACGAGGTCAAGGCCTCGATCGAGGAGTGCAAGGACAAGGACATGACGTACGCGGCCCCGCTGTTCGTCACGGCGGAGTTCGTCAACAACAACACGGGCGAGATCAAGAGCCAGACGGTCTTCCTGGGCGACTTCCCGGTGATGACCGACAAGGGCACCTTCGTCATCAACGGCACCGAGCGTGTCGTGGTGTCCCAGCTGGTCCGCTCGCCCGGTGTCTACTACTCGAAGGACATCGACAAGACCTCCGACAAGGACGTCTTCAGCGTCCGGGTCATCCCGAGCCGGGGTGCCTGGCTGGAGTTCGACGTCGACAAGCGCGACACCGTCGGCGTCCGCATCGACCGCAAGCGCCGCCAGCCGGTCACCGTGCTGCTGAAGGCGCTCGGCTGGACCACCGAGGCGATCCGCGAGCGCTTCTCCTTCTCGGAGACGCTGCTGGCCACCCTCGAGAAGGACCACACCGCGGGCACCGACGAGGCCCTGCTCGACATCTACCGCAAGCTCCGCCCGGGCGAGCCGCCCACGAAGGAGAGCGCGCAGACCCTGCTGGAGAACCTGTTCTTCAAGGCGAAGCGCTACGACCTGGCCAAGGTCGGCCGGTACAAGGTCAACAAGAAGCTGGGCCTGTCGACCCCGATCGACAACGGCACGCTGACCGAAGAAGACATCGTCACGATCATCGAGTACCTGGTCCGGCTGCACGCCGGCGAGGACAAGATGACCGCCGCGAACGGGACCGAGATCCCGGTCGAGACCGACGACATCGACCACTTCGGCAACCGCCGCATCCGCACCGTCGGCGAGCTGATCCAGAACCAGATCCGGGTCGGCCTGTCGCGCACCGAGCGCGTCGTCCGCGAGCGCATGACCACGCAGGACGTCGAGGCGATCACCCCGCAGACCCTGATCAACATCCGCCCGATCGGCGCGGCGATCAAGGAGTTCTTCGGCACCTCGCAGCTGTCGCAGTTCATGCAGCAGACGAACCCGATCGACGGCCTGACCCACAAGCGCCGCCTCAACGCGCTGGGCCCGGGTGGTCTGTCGCGTGAGCGCGCCGGCATGGAGGTCCGCGACGTCCACCCGTCGCACTACGGCCGGATGTGCCCGATCGAGACGCCGGAAGGCCCGAACATCGGCCTGATCGGCTCGCTCTGCTCCTACGCGCGGGTCAACCCGTTCGGCTTCATCGAGACGCCGTACCGCAAGGTCGTCGAGGGCCGGGTCACCGACCAGATCGACTACCTGACGGCGGACGAGGAAGACCGCTACGTCAAGGCCCAGGCCAACGCGCCGATCGACGACGACGGCAACTTCGTCGAAGACCGGGTCATGGCCCGCCGCAAGGGCGGCGAGGTCGAGCTGATCGACCCGCTCGACATCGACTACATGGACGTGTCGCCGCGGCAGATGGTCTCGATCGCGACGGCGATGATCCCGTTCCTCGAGCACGACGACGCGAACCGCGCGCTGATGGGCGCGAACATGCAGCGTCAGGCCGTGCCGCTGCTCCGCAGCCAGGCGCCGTACGTCGGCACCGGCGTGGAGCTGCGCGCCGCGATCGACTCGGGCGACATGCTGGTCGCCGAGCAGTCGGGCGTGGTCGAGGAGCTGTCGGCCGACCTGATCACGGTCATGCACGACGACGGCACGCGGAAGAGCTACAGCCTCTACAAGTTCCGCCGCTCGAACCACGGCACCTGCTTCAACCACCGCCCGATCGTCAACGAGGGCGACCGGGTGGAAGCCGGCCAGGTCATCGCCGACGGCCCGTCCACCGAAAACGGTGAGGTCGCCCTCGGCAAGAACCTGCTGGTCGCGGTCATGCCGTGGGAGGGCCACAACTACGAGGACGCGATCATCCTCTCCGAGCGCCTGGTGCAGGACGACGTGCTCACGTCGATCCACATCGAGGAGCACGAGATCGACGCCCGCGACACGAAGCTGGGCGCCGAGGAGATCACCCGGGACATCCCGAACGTCTCCGAGGAGGTCCTGGCCGACCTCGACGAGCGCGGCATCATCCGCATCGGTGCCGAGGTCCGCGACGGCGACATCCTGGTCGGCAAGGTCACGCCGAAGGGCGAGACCGAGCTGACCCCGGAGGAGCGCCTGCTCCGCGCGATCTTCGGCGAGAAGGCCCGCGAAGTCCGCGACACCTCGCTGAAGGTGCCGCACGGCGAGACCGGCAAGGTCATCGGCATCCGGGTGTTCTCCCGCGAGGACGACGACGAGCTGCCCCCGGGCGTCAACGAGCTGGTTCGCGTCTACGTGGCCCAGAAGCGCAAGATCCAGCCGGGCGACAAGCTCGCCGGCCGGCACGGCAACAAGGGTGTCATCGGCAAGATCCTGCCGGTCGAGGACATGCCGTTCATGGAGGACGGCACCCCGGTCGACATCATCCTGAACACGCACGGTGTGCCGCGACGGATGAACATCGGCCAGATCCTCGAGCTGCACCTCGGCTGGCTGGCCTCGCAGGGCTGGACGATCGAGGGCGACCCGGACTGGGCGAAGAACCTTTCGCCCGAGCTCCGCGACGTCGCGCCCGGCACGAACACCGCCACCCCGGTGTTCGACGGCGCGAAGGAGGAGGAGCTCACCGGCCTGCTCAGCAGCACGAAGCCGAACCGCGACGGCGAGCGGATGGTCAAGGAGAACGGGAAGGCCAACCTGTTCGACGGCCGCTCCGGCGAGCCGTACCCGTACCCGGTTTCGGTCGGCTACATGTACATCCTGAAGCTGCACCACCTGGTCGACGACAAGATCCACGCCCGCTCCACCGGTCCGTACTCGATGATCACGCAGCAGCCGCTGGGTGGTAAGGCGCAGTTCGGTGGCCAGCGCTTCGGTGAGATGGAGTGCTGGGCGATGCAGGCGTACGGCGCCGCCTACACGCTGCAGGAGCTGCTGACGATCAAGTCGGACGACGTGGTCGGCCGCGTCAAGGTGTACGAGGCCATCGTCAAGGGCGAGAACATCCCCGAGCCGGGCATCCCGGAGTCGTTCAAGGTGCTCCTCAAGGAGCTCCAGTCGCTGTGCCTCAACGTCGAGGTGCTCTCCAGCGACGGTGCGGCGATCGAGATGCGCGACTCCGACGACGAGGACCTCGAGCGCGCCGCGGCGAACCTCGGCATCAACCTGTCCCGCAACGAGTCGCCCTCGGTGGACGACGTCGTGCACTGATCGCGAGCTGAGCTCCGGGGCCGGCCTCCCGCAGGCCCCGGAGCTCGCCCGCCGACCCCTCTCTAGCCGATACAACCCCAAGGGGACTTAGACGTGCTGGACGTCAACTTCTTCGATGAGCTCCGCATTGGTCTCGCCACGGCCGACGACATCCGTCAGTGGTCGTACGGCGAGGTCAAGAAGCCGGAGACCATCAACTACCGGACGCTCAAGCCCGAGAAGGACGGCCTCTTCTGCGAGAAGATCTTCGGCCCGACCCGGGACTGGGAGTGCTACTGCGGCAAGTACAAGCGCGTCCGCTTCAAGGGCATCATCTGTGAGCGCTGCGGCGTCGAGGTGACCCGCGCCAAGGTGCGCCGCGAGCGGATGGGCCACATCGAGCTGGCCGCCCCGGTCACCCACATCTGGTACTTCAAGGGTGTCCCTTCCCGCCTCGGCTACCTGCTGGACCTGGCGCCGAAGGACCTCGAGAAGATCATCTACTTCGCTGCTTACGTCATCACGGGCGTGAACACGGAGCTGCGCCACAACGACCTGCCGACCCTCGAGAACGAGATCGGCGTCGAGCGCAAGAACCTCGAGACCAAGCGTGACGCGGACATCGAAGCCCGCGCGCAGAAGCTCGAAGCCGACCTGGCCGCGCTGGAGGCGGAGGGCGCCAAGTCCGACGTCCGCCGCAAGGTCAAGGAGGGCGGCGAGCGGGAGATGCGCCAGATCCGCGACCGCGCCGGCCGCGAGCTGGACCGCCTCGAGGAGGTCTGGACGACCTTCACGAAGCTCGACACCCGCCAGCTGATCGCCGACGAGCTGCTCTACCGCGAGCTCGTCGACCGCTACGGCGAGTACTTCACCGGCGGCATGGGCGCGGAGGCCATCCAGAAGCTGGCCACCGAGTTCGACGTCAACGCCGAGGCCGAGAGCCTGCGCGACACCATCCGCAACGGCAAGGGGCAGAAGAAGCTCCGCGCGCTGAAGCGGCTCAAGGTCGTCGCGGCCTTCCAGGCCACCGGCAACGACCCGCGCGGCATGGTGCTCGACGCCGTCCCGGTGATCCCGCCGGACCTGCGCCCGATGGTGCAGCTGGACGGTGGCCGCTTCGCGACCTCCGACCTGAACGACCTGTACCGCCGGGTGATCAACCGGAACAACCGCCTCAAGCGGCTGATCGACCTCGGCGCGCCCGAGATCATCGTCAACAACGAGAAGCGGATGCTGCAGGAGGCCGTCGACGCGCTGTTCGACAACGGCCGCCGCGGCCGTCCGGTCACCGGCCCGGGCAACCGGCCGCTGAAGTCGCTGTCCGACCTGCTCAAGGGCAAGCAGGGCCGGTTCCGCCAGAACCTGCTCGGCAAGCGCGTCGACTACTCGGGCCGTTCGGTCATCATCGTCGGCCCGCAGCTGAAGCTGCACCAGTGCGGTCTGCCGAAGGACATGGCGCTCGAGCTGTTCAAGCCGTTCGTCATGAAGCGGCTGGTCGACCTGAACCACGCGCAGAACATCAAGTCCGCCAAGCGGATGGTGGAGCGCTCGCGGCCGCAGGTGTGGGACGTGCTGGAAGAGGTCATCACCGGCCACCCGGTGATGCTGAACCGCGCGCCGACCCTGCACCGCCTCGGCATCCAGGCCTTCGAGCCGCAGCTGGTCGAAGGCAAGGCCATCCAGCTGCACCCGCTGGTCTGCGAGGCGTTCAACGCGGACTTCGACGGTGACCAGATGGCGGTGCACCTGCCGCTGTCGGCCGAGGCGCAGGCCGAGGCCCGGATCCTGATGCTGTCGGCGAACAACATCCTGTCGCCGGCGTCGGGCCGTCCGCTCGCCATGCCGCGGCTGGACATGGTCACGGGTCTGTTCCACCTGACCCGGCTCAACGAGAACGCCGAGGGCGCGGGCAACGCGTACTCGTCGCCGGCCGAGGCCATCATGGCCTTCGACCGCAAGGCGCTGAGCCTGCACGCCCCGGTCAAGATCCGCATCACCGACCGGCAGCCGGCCAAGGCCGACGAGCCGCGGCTCGCGGAGAAGGGCTGGGAGCCGGGCAAGGCGTGGCTGGCCGAGACGACCCTGGGCCGCGTGCTGTTCAACGAGCTGCTGCCGGCGGACTACCCGTTCATCAACGAGCCGATGCCGAAGAAGCGTCAGGCCGCGATCGTGAACGACCTCGCCGAGCGGTACTCGATGACCCAGGTCGCGCAGACCCTGGACCGGCTGAAGGACGCCGGCTTCTACTGGGCGACCCGGTCGGGTGTCACCGTCGCCATCTCGGACGTGCTCACCCCGGTGGGCAAGAAGGCCATCCTCGACGAGTACGAGGGCAAGGCCTCCCAGGTGGAGAAGCGCTACCAGCGCGGTCAGCTGTCGCACGCCGAGCGCAACAACGAGCTCGTCAAGGTGTGGACGCAGGCCACCGAAGAGGTCCACAAGATCATGGAGACGGCGCTGCCGGACGACAACCCGATCGCCATGATCGTGAAGTCGGGCGCCGCCGGTAACATGACGCAGGTCCGGTCCCTGGCCGGGATGCGTGGCCTGGTGTCGAACCCGAAGGGTGAGTACATCCCGCGTCCGATCAAGGCCAACTTCCGTGAGGGCCTGTCGGTGGCGGAGTACTTCATCGCTACGCACGGTGCCCGGAAGGGCCTGGCGGACACGGCGCTCCGCACCGCCGACTCGGGTTACCTGACCCGGCGTCTGGTGGACGTCTCGCAGGACGTCATCGTCCGCGAGGTCGACTGCGGCACCACCCGCGGCATCATGATGCCGATCGGTGAGGACATCGGCGACGGCAAGGTCCTGCGCGACCAGCACGTCGAGACCTCCGTGTACGCGCGGAACCTCGCGACGGACGCGGTGGACGCCAAGGGCAACGTCGTGCTGAACGCCGGCGACGACCTGGGCGACCCGGCCATCGAGAAGCTGCTCGGCAGCGGGATCTCGAAGGTCAAGGTCCGCTCGGTGCTGACGTGTGAGTCGGCCGTCGGTATCTGCGCGACCTGCTACGGCCGCTCGATGGCGACCGGTCAGCTCGTCGACGTCGGCGAGGCGGTGGGTATCGTCGCCGCCCAGTCGATCGGTGAGCCGGGTACGCAGCTGACGATGCGTACGTTCCACCAGGGTGGTGTGGCCGGTGACGACATCACGACCGGTCTGCCGCGTGTCCAGGAGCTGTTCGAGGCCCGCGTCCCGAAGGGCAAGGCGCCCATCGCCGACGTCGACGGCCGCGTGCGGATCGAGGAGAGCGAGCGGTTCTGGAAGATCACCCTCATCCCGGACGACGGGGGCGAGGAGATCGTCTTCGACAAGCTGTCCAAGCGGCAGCGGCTCGCGAACACCCCGAACGGCCCGCTGGGCGACGGTGACCACGTGCACGTCGGCCAGCAGCTGCTCGAGGGCACGCCGGACCCGCACGAGGTCCTGCGGGTCATGGGGCCGCGCGAGGCGCAGATCCACCTGGTGGACGAGGTCCAGAAGGTGTACCGCGCCCAGGGTGTGTCGATCCACGACAAGCACATCGAGGTCATCGTCCGGCAGATGCTGCGCCGGGTGACGATCATCGACTCCGGTGCCACGGACTTCCTGCCGGGCGAGCTGCCCGAGCGGACCAAGTTCGAGGCGACGAACCGGGCCGCGGTCGCCGAGGGCGGCGAGCCGGCTTCGGGTCGTCCGGTGCTGATGGGTATCACGAAGGCGTCGCTGACCACGGACTCGTGGCTGTCGGCGGCGTCGTTCCAGGAGACCACGCGAGTCCTGACCGACGCGGCGATCAACGGCCGCTCGGACAAGCTCGTCGGCCTCAAGGAGAACGTGATCATCGGTAAGCTGATCCCGGCCGGTACGGGCATCAACCGCTACCGCAACATCCAGGTGCAGCCGACCGAAGAGGCCCGGGTCGCGGCGTACGCGATCCCGTCCTACGACGACGGCTACTACACCCCGGACGTGTTCGGTACGGGTACCGGTGCCGCGGTGCCGCTGGACGACTACGACTTCGGCCGCGACTTCCGCTGAAGCTGATTCGAAGGGAAAGGCCCTCGCCGGGTTTCCGGCGGGGGCCTTTCCCCTTTTGTCACCCTGATCAGGTATTCACCCGCCCCGAATACCGCTAGAGTGAGCCGGTTCACGCGGTTCGGGGGCTTTGCGCGTTTCATCGGGTAATCAGGGGTGACTGTTCGTGAACACATCCAGAAGCGCGAGATCTCTCGCGCGCGGTTTCGCCGCGTTGACGGCCGCCGCGGTGCTGACCAGCGTCTTCGCCGGCCCGGCGGCCGCGGACCCGGCACCGGAGGCCACCGCGACGCCGACTTCGGCCGCGCCGTCCACATCGGAGGCGCCGACCGCTCCGGAGGCGCCGGCGCCGAGTTCCACCCAGCCGGAGAGCAAGCCCGCGGCGGCCCAGCCGCAGGACGATCCCGTTCTGCAGCCGGATCTCGACGTGTCGTTCGACCTCGCGGAGTCCTACCCGACCAACGAGGACGTCCACTTCGGCATCAAGATCCACAACCCGCGCAGCGTGCCGGTCGAAGGGCTGCAGATCGTCCAGTTCTTCGACAAGCCGGACGACCTCGTGGTCCCGTTCATCGACGGCTGGGGCCCGCTCAGCGGGAAGCCGGGGGTGACGCTGCAGCCGGGAGAGACCTTCACCCAGGCGGTCGTCGGCCAGCTGCAGGACATCAGCCAGGACCACGCGATCCTGCGCGGCTTCGTGTACGACAAGGACGGTCACGGCGTCGCCCCGAGTTTCAGCCTCTCGATCAAGCTCCGGAAGACACCTGGGCACCCGGCCGGCGTCGTGTACGGCGATGCGAACGGCAACGGGAAGCTCGACGCGGGCGAGGAGCTGACCGGCATCACGCTTACCCTGCGGTACAGCAGACTCACCTTCAAGGCCACGAGCGGCAAGGACGGCCGCTTCGACTTCGGTGAGATCCCGGCGGCCAAGTACTACTTCGGCGGCGACGTCGTCGACGGCTGGCTGTTCCCGTTCCGGAACGTCCAGGTCGGACCGGACACGAACCTGGTCGTCCGCGGAACTCCGCCGCTGAACGGCGCGCTGAAGGCTTCGATGGCCTTCACCCAGGACAGCTACCAGGTCGGCGACCTCGCGCACGTGACCGTGACGCTCTCCAACTCCGGACCGATCCCGCTCACCGGCATCGTCGCCGCGTGCAACCGCGTCGGCAACGGCTACATCCTGAACGGCCGCGGCCCGGGGTGGGGCGAGCTCGCCGCGGACGGCGTGACGATCGCGCCGGGGCAGACGCGGACGTTCGACGTGTCCGAAACGGTGCCGAAGGCCGCCTTCGACCGTGGTTACGTGGCCGCCGCCTGTGATTTCGGCTATGCCGAAGTCGACACCGAGAACCACGCGCAGGCCGCGGCCCGGGCTGCGGTGCCGGGGGCCAAGGGGTCCGTCGTGGGCGACGTGAAGCAGGGGGACCAGGGCGTCCCCGGGGTCAAGGTCGTCCTGGTGTCCGACCAGCACTGCCCGGTCACCGGTGAGCAGACGACCGACGCGAAGGGGCACTTCGAGTTCCACGACCTGGTGGCCGGGCCCGAGTACCGGCTGTACCTGCTGCCGCCGAAGGGCTTGAAGGTCAAGTACGAGAACCCGACCAACCTCGACGTGCGGGGTTCGTCGGAGTCCCGGGTCGGGATCGACCTGGAGGAAGGGGACGCGCCGCTCCCGGTCGTGCCGGTCAGCCCGGCCGACTGCACCGCCGGTGCCCCGACCTCGACCACCGGCGCGCCCGGCGGCACCGGCGGCGGCCAGGGCAGCGGCTCCGGCCTCGCCAGCACCGGTGTCGACGCGCTCGGCCTCGGCGCGCTGGCGCTGTTGGCCCTCGCCCTCGGTGGCGGCCTGGTGTTCGGCGCCCGCCGCCGTCGCTCGGCCTGACACGACCCAACGGCGCCCCGCGGTCCACAGTGGACCGCGGGGCGCCGCTTTCGGTTCAGTGCAGGCTGCCCCGGGACACCGGGAAGTCGAAGTAGGTGTCCGGGAACGGTTCGCCGTTCAGCGTGAAGTGCCACCACTCCTCGGGCAGGTTCCGGAACCCGGCCGCGGCCATCGTCGAGCGCAGCAGGTCCCGGTGCTGCCGGGCGACGCCGGTGATCGCCGGGTTGTCGGTGTGGGCGAGCGGGTCGAAGCAGTCGTAGCCGGTGCCCATATCGACGGTGTTGTCCGGGAAGCGCTGCTCCCGCGGCGCGAAGCACGGCACGAGCGGCTCGCCCGGGACGTAGGGGCGCTGGAACCGCGGCGGGAGGCGGACGAGCGTGAGGTCCATCGTGCTGCCGCGGCTGTGCCCGGACTTCTCGGCGATGTACCCGTCGGCGAAGAGCCGGTCCTTGGCGACGTTCGGGTAGAACTCCGCCTTCATCTTTTCGTCCGCGAGGTCCTTGGCCCACCGCACGAAGTGGTCGACGGCCCGCTGCGGCCGGTAGCAGTCGTACACCTTGAGCGTGTAGCCCTGCCGGACCAGCTGCGCCTGCGCCTTCCGCAGCCCTTCGGCGGCCTGCCGGGTGAGGATGCACAGCGGCTGGCGGTACCCGTCGATGCGGCGGCCGACGAAGTTGTGCCGCGTGTCGTAGCGGATGTCCTGCAGAATCGTCGGCGCGACATCGGAGAGCGCGACGAAAGCCCGCGGCGTGGCCGAGGCGGTGGCGGGGACGACGAGGGTGGCCGAGGCGGCGAGGGTGACGGCGAGCGCACGCATCCGGCGAGTCAAGATCGGCATCCCTCTCGTCTACCAGCTCGGCCCCGGGCGAGCAGCCGCCTTCCGGGCAGCCCTTCGGTCAGGACCAGCCTTCGGAGGTGGTCACGTGCAGGAAGCCGTCGGACGGCCGGCCCTGCTGCCGCCGGCGTTCGCGCCGCCCGTGACGGCCGGTAGCCGGGCCGTTGTCGGCAAAACTCTCCTCACCTCGGCCGCGGCGGCCCGGCGAGAATGGGCCGTGGCTGACTCTGTGCCCTTCACGGACAACTTCTCGGACCTCTCGAACCTGCAGGGGTACCAGTTCGAGTTCCGCTGTGAACGCTGCGGCAACGGTTTCCGCTCGGCCTTCCGGCGCGACAACGTCGAGACGGGCCGCAGCGTGCTCCGCGCGGTGGGCTCCTTCTTCGGCGGGACCCTGCGCGACCTGAGCAATTCGGCCGACCAGTGGCGTTACGACCGCGCGACGAACTCCCCGGCCAAGGACCGCGCCCTCGCGGCGGCGGTCGAGGAGATCACCCCGAGCTTCCGGCAGTGCCGCGGCTGCGGCGACTGGATGTGCCACGACCAGTGCTGGAACGAGGAGATCGGCCAGTGCCTGCGCTGCTCGCCGAGCGTCGCCGAAGAAATCTCGCGCGCCCAGGCCTCGGCCCAGCGCGACCAGATCTGGGAGCAGGCCCGCGAGAGGAACTGGACGGCGGACCTGGACATCGACACCCGCGCCAAGGTGACGTGCCCGGGCTGCGGCCTGAAGGCCGACGGCGGCAAGTTCTGCGCGTCCTGCGGGACGTCGCTCGCGCTGAAGGTCGCCTGCGGCGGGTGCGGGAACGAGGGCAACAAGCCCGGCGCGATGTTCTGCTCGGACTGCGGAGCCAAACTCTGACCCGAAGTTCCCGGCACTTGATAACGAATCCATAACTCCCAGCCCCGGCGTTCAGGCGCCGGGGCTGCGCCATTGTGACCAACCGTGACACCGCCGGTTGGTCTAGTCGTCGTGCCCACCCGTTCGGCGTAGCGAAGCGTGTCAACTCGGCCCACTTCGTGGGAGATTAACCCTTTCGGGTCGTTTCTCATTCTTTGATCACGACTGGACCCCGGTGCCCGGTTGGGGCGAATATCCCGTCCAGGTTTGCTGACGTCAGCTTTCCGTTGTGCCCCAACGGTTTCCGTCTGTGTGAAAAGAACTGGGAGAACCCATGCGAGCAACTCTGTTGCGCCCGGGCCGGTGGCGAAAGGTGGTGACCGGCGCCGCCGCTCTCGCCCTCGCGGCCGGCGCTGTCACCTACACCGGTTCGGCCACCGGCGCCTACGCCGACGTCCAGACCGTCACCGACGCGAAGACCGCGTCCGACGGCAAGCAGTACTGGGTGCAGAACCACCTGGTGACCAAGGATCTCGCCCGCGCGGAGGGCGGCACGCCGAAGAAGTGGCTGCTCGTCTGGGCCGGTGACGAGAACATCGCCGACACGCTGGTCAAGGACGTCAAGAACCTGCCGGGCACGCTCGGCGGTGGCCTCAACAAGATCAAGAACGCCCTGCCCGGCCCGGACTTCCTCGCCGTCATCGACGCCACGCAGGGCTCGCCGACCTACGGCAAGGTGGTCAACACCGCCACCGTCGGCCCGCTCGTCGAAAACGAGCCGCACCACATGCAGTACGTGTGGCACAAGGGCGACACCATCTACGCCGGCGCGCTGTTCGCCGCGGCGACCTACGCCTTCGACGTCAGCGCGCTGCCGCAGCTGAAGCTCAAGGGCGTCAGCCTGCCGACGAACACCCTCGGCGGCAGCGTCCCGGACGCCTACTGGGTGCTCAAGGACGGCACCGCGTACGGCACGTACATGGGCGGCCCGGTCGTCCCCGGCCCGCACGCCTACGCCGACGGCTCCACGCAGATCGGCAACGGCTTCGCGGGCAGCCCCGGCGAAGTCGTCCACTTCGGACAGAACGCGCAGGTGCTTTCCGAGTCCCCGGCGGCAACCCCGCAGGGCGACAACCAGAAGCTCTGCGACAACCTGCCGCAGCTGGGCAAGCCGACCTGCGCCAACCCGCACGGCATCCAGGCCCGCGAGGACCTGAACACGCTGGTCACCAGCGACTACGCCGAGCCACGCAACATCATCCTCGACCCGGTGAAGCAGCCGTCGCCGTACCTGCGCCGGCCGACCGTGCGGACCTGGGACATCTCCGACCGCAACCACCCGAAGCTGAAGTCGGTGTCCTACCTGCAGGACGGCCCGCGCGCCGACCCGGCCGACCCGCTGCACGCCGAGAGCCGCGCGGTCATGGAGACCACCGTGACCAACCTGCCCGGGCACAAGGGCGCCTTCGCCCAGACCATGCAGGGCGGCGCGGTGTTCTACACGCCGGACATCACCGCGGCCGAGCCGCACTGGATCGAGGTGTTCGACGACGGCGCCGCCAACAAGGCGATCTACGCGAACAACGACTCGAACGGCGGCAGCTCCAACGGCGGCTGGATCCAGACCAGCCCGGACGACAAGTACCTCTACCGCGCGATCGTCGGGCGGCAGAAGGGCACCCTCTCGGCCGACGACCCCGGCACCACCGGCGGCGTCTACGTGCTCGACATCCAGAAGCTGGTCAACGCCGGCGACCGGATCGAGGACATCGAGGGCCGGATCGACACCAAGGCGAAGGCGCAGCAGGGCGGGGGCGGCGACCTGCCGACCGTCGTCGGCGCGGCCCCGATCAACCCGGGCACGCCGGGTGCGGGCCCGCACTGGGGCGCCTACGACAACTTCGTGCTCGGCAGCGACGGCTTCTACCACGAAACCGACACCCCGCAGCACCTCGCCGTGTCGAACTACTTCGTCGCCCGGTCCGGTTTGGACGGTGACCACAAGGTCAACCTGCTGAACCTCGGCCCGGACGGGAAGGTGTCGGTCGACTCGAACTTCCGGGACGAGTTCACCGGCCAGGTCGGCATCAACTTCAACCGCAAGTCCTGGCCGCACGGAGCCTTCGGCAACGCCAAGCCGCACTCCGAGCTGTTCGTGGTCGCGGACGCGGACGTGAGGTAACCCGATGGACCACCACCACGACCCGGCGACCGGTTCGTCCACTGTGGACGTCCTGGCGCTCGGGCTCCGGCTGGCCCTGCTGCTGGCCACGGCGTTCCTCGCCGGCGGCGGGCTGCTGCGGCCGCTGGGTGAGCTGACGCGGCCGCGGAAGCTCACGCTGTACGGCCTCGGCGGGCTGTCGGCGCTGCTCGCCGTGCTGTCGGCGTTCGCGGTCGACCTCAACCCGATCGCGCTCGCCGGGCACGTCGTGCTCGCGGTCGCCGTGCCGTTGCTGCTGCGGTGGCCGCGGGCCGGGCGCTGGGCGTCGGCCGCGTTGCTGGCCCTGGTCGTCCTCGAGACCTCGGCCGGTGGCACGGGGGTCGGCTTCGCGCTCGACTCGGTGTTCGTCGCCGGGGCGGCCGTGTGGTTCGGCTTCGCGCTGTTCGGCCCGGTGGCGACGGCGGCGGTCCGGCCGGGGCCGCTCGCGATCACCCTCGGCGGGCTGTTCGTCGTCGCCGGTGCGGCGCGGTTCGGGTTGTCCGGGCTCGGGTTCGACCGGCGGCTGGGCACGACGGTCTTCGGGTTCGTGGTGGTGGCACTGGTGGTCCTGCCGGTGGTGGCAGGCGGGCTCGCGGTGGTGCTGCGGGCCCGCGCCTACCGCCCCGGCGCGGTCGCCGTCGGGCTCGCGTTCCTCGCCTGGAGCGCGCTCGGCGCGCTTCCGGCGCCCCCGCCGCTGCCCGTACCGGGCGTCCCGCTGCTGGCCGACGAGCCGGGGTTTCCGGTGCTGGTCAGCCCGCAGCGGCCGGGGCACAACGTCGTCCACTTCCCGGCGAGCGCGGGCGACGACCTCGCCGCCGGCGTGCGCGGCGGGCTGATCACCAAGGCCGTCACCCGGCCCGGCGCCGAGGGCACCTGGGCCGACGTCGACCTGCCGCCCGGTCGCAGCGACCTGGAGATCCGGCACGGCGGCACGACGACGGTGGTCGAGGTCGACGCGGGCACCGCGGCCGGCCCGGCGATCGCCGACGCGGACGCGCCGGAATGCGCGTCGGCGGCACTCGGCGGCCTGGTCGCCGGCCGCGCCGACGTGCTGGCCGCGTGCCCCTCCGACGCGCTGGCGCCGGAGGACGGGGGAGCGCTGGTCAAGCTGGTCGAGTTCCTGGCCGGCCGGAAACCCTCGGCCCTCACGCTGGTCTCGGACGACTCGCCGCGCGGTGTCGCGGCCGCGAAGCTGGTGCGGGAAACCGCGGCCCGCACCGGCTTGCCGGTGCGGCCGGACGCCGGGCCCGACACCGCACTCCTCGTCGTCTCCGGCTGGGGTCCCGGCTACACGGCGATGACGCGGGCGGCCGAGCTGCAGCGACTGGAACCCACCCACCAGTACGGGTTGTACCTGGCGCCGTGGCTGCTGAACGGGCCGATCGTCAACGCCGTGGCCAGCGCGTCCCTGCCGTTGCGGTTCGACCCGCGGGAGGCGGCCGCGGTCGGGTACGCCGTGGCCGTCGGCAACCGCTTCGGCGGCGAAAGCCCGACCCTCGGCGGCTTCCGCACCTGGCTCGGCGCGGACCGGGCGGCGGGCGACGTGCAGGTCTTCGCCGCCGCCCAGGTCAACGCCATGCCGATGTATCCCACCGAACCCCACGCCACCGGAATGGTGATGGACCGCGACTACGCGGGCCAGTGGGTCCCCGACGGAACCATCGTGCCGATCACGGCGGTTCTCCGCTGAAACCTTTGTCACGAAAGGAAAACCACATGAAGCGTCTCGCTGCCCGCGTGCTGCTGCCGCTGGCCGCGGCAACGGCGTTGACCGGTCTGGCCGGCGGCGTCGCCGGTGCCGACCCGACGCAGGGCCCGGTCTGGCTCGTCCCCGGCGTCGACCTCGGCAGCGTCCTCGGCCCGGTCGGCCAGCCGGTCGGCCTGCTCGCGCCCGTGTTCGACCTCATCACCGCCGTCTCCTGAAAGGTGCCTGCCATGAAGAAGAACCTCGTCCGCGCCACCGCCGCGGCCGCCCTCGCCGGAGCCGCCCTGTTCGGCGCGGCGGCCCCCGCGCTGGCGGCCGGCACCCCCGGTGTCGTCGTGGTCGACGAGCCGGACACCAGCGGCCTGAACAACATCTGGACGTTCGCGCCGCTGGGTGTGCCGGTGCTCGGCCTGATCCAGTCGGTCAACGGCGTCCCGGGCAAGCTCCTGCCCTCGTTCTGACCGATCCGGGGCGGCACTTCCCCGTGAAGTGCCGCCCCTTCCCCTGGGAGTCCCCGATGAACCGGCAACTGGTGGGCAGGCTCGCCATCGCGGTGATCGCCATCGCGGCGGTGACCGCGGGCATCTTCATCCTCGGCGACGACGGGCCGCCGGCGGCCGCACCGCCGGTCGCCGTGGTGGGGGAGCCGTCGCTGTCCTCGGTCCCTCCGTCGCACGATCATGGCGACGGCGACCTACACCTCGACCCCGCCGGCGCCGTCCGGCTACCGGGTGACCTACGAGCTGACCGGCACGGGTACGGCGACGGTCGTCTACGACACGAACGGCCTCGGCCTGGTCCACCAGGAACTCGACGTCCGGCTGCCGTGGCGGAAGGAGTTCTCGTGGGCGGCACCCGGTTCGGTGCAGCTGCTCGGGCAAGGGACCGGCGCGGTCGAGTGCCGGGTCTCGGCCGGTGGCCGGGTGGTGACCACGCAGAAGTCGGCCCCGGGCGAGGTCGCCGCCTGCACCGGACGGCTCGGCTGAGGCCGCCGTCCGGCGAATCCGCGCCGCGGCGGGCACCATGAACGCATGACGCCCGTCACCAAAAAACTCACGGTGGTCGCCGTCGTGCTGATCACCGCCGGGGCGATCCTGCTCGCGGTGGGTGCGATCGGCTTCCGGGCGACCTCGGACCAGCCCGACGCCAACATCGGCGCGGGGTTCGCCCTGCTCGCCGGCCCCTACGTCGTCGGCCTCGGGCTGGTGTTCGCGCTCTCGGCCGGCCTGACCCACCTCACGACGCGTCGCCGCTGAGGTCCCACAGCGCCGCGGGCAGGTGGTCGGCCAGGTCGGCGAGATACCCGGCTTCGGCCAGCACGTTCTGCCGGGTCGCGCAGCCCGCGCCCCAGGTCCGCGCGGCGCCGTTCTCGACCACCACCTCGCGCTGCGCGAAGCGCGGGTTCGCCGCCAGCCAGCGGGCCAGTTCGGCGTCGAGCGCCGAGTCCGGCGGGAGCGTCGGCATCGACACCGGACGGCCGGGGACGATCCGCAGCTCCGGTCCGTGCGGGACGCGCACCTGGGTGACGTGCAGGTCGCGGAAGTGGATGTGGTCGTCGAAGTTCCGGTAGGACTCCCGCGTGTCGATCGCGAGCACCGGCCGGTCGCCGAGGCGGAACTCGACCCACGGGTCCTCGGGCGGCCCCGTCAGCGGCCGCCCGGTCGGGTGAAAGACCCCGAAGGTGGGGGAGCCGCTGCCGAACGTGCCACCCCGCTCCGCCGCGAGCGCCTTGAACCAGTGGCCCTCACGGCTCGCCGCGGCCTTGCGCTGCGACCGCCACCAGACCGCGCCGCTGACCGCGGCCACGACCACCAGAACGCCGATCGTGAAGAGCGTCTGCATCGTCAGAAGTCCAGGTCCTCGCGGGTCTCCTCGACGGACTGGTCCCGGCCCGTCCCGTCGTAGCCGCTCGCCTTCTTCGCGTTCTTGACGTGGCTGGTGAGCTTGCCGAGGTGGTCGTTCACCGTCTTGGCCGGGTTGTCGCCGGGGTTGGCCGGGTTGTAGCCGAGCACGCCCTTGACGGCCGCTTCGCCGCCCTTCTTCAGGGCTTCGGTGGCGCCGGCCTTCAGCATCGTCTTCTGGTAGTCGACCTTGCCGGCGGCGTCGAGCACCGGGTTCTCGAAGGCCTTCGCCCAGCGCTTGCCGATCAGGCCCTTGTCGCCGGCGGCCTTCTGGAGCAGGTCCTTGCCCTCGTTCTCCTGCGCGATCTTCGTGAGCGACTTGCCCAGCGTCGTCGACGCGAACTTCTGCTGCAGCTTCCGGAGCCAGTCGAGCACCTTCTGCAGCAGCTCGCGCAGCTTGTTGACCTTTTGGGTGGTCTTCGCGGTGGTCTGGGCGGCTTTGACCTCGGTCACCGGGGCCGCGGCGGACAGCGACGCCCCGCAGGTCGGCACCGCGGCGGCCAGCGCCGGCACCCACAGCAGGATCAGCCACGTCACGAACTCGGTGAGGATGGCCTTGATCACGTCCTCGACGAAGCTCATCAGCATGCTGTTGAGCTGCAGCATCCGCGCCAGGTCACCGGACTTCCCGGCGACGCCCTCGATGCCGTGCGCGAACTCGCCCAGCGCCGTCTTCGCCGCGTTGCTCGCGTCGCCCTCCCAGTCCTTCAGGGAGTCGTCCGCGACCTCGGCGAAGTTCCGGGCCAGCTCGTCCAGCCCGGTGGCGATGGCGCCGAAGTTCTCCGCCGCGATCCCCAGCGCCGGGCCGTCGCCGCTGACGAAGTGGATCGCGTCCTGGATCGGCTGGACCGCGTTGACCAGGAAGTTCAGCCCCTGCCCGACCAGCCAGCCGAGCGGGTCGGTCGCGATGTCGGTGATGGTGCTCGCGCTCGACTGGATGAAGCTCGCGGTGTCGGTGGCGATGGTGCCGAGCGCGAGGGTGATGTCGGCACCGTCCGGCTGCGGCGCGAAGACGGCCTTCGTCACCGAGACGGCGTCCTTCCCGACGGTGACCGCGCCGCCGGCGAACGGGGTCGACTTGATCGCGTTGTCGACGTTGACCCCGAGCACGGTCTTCGGGTCGTCCGGCTTGACGGTGATGCCGCTCGCGACGTCTTCGACCTCGGCCATGTGTTCCCCTCAGTGCTTTCCCGGGCCGTCGAGCAGGGTCTCGACCTGGCCGAAGAAGATCTTGTGGTCGTCCTCGACGCCCTGGTAGACGTTGGCCGCGTCGGTCAGCTTGGCCTGCGCGGAGGCCAGGCCGTCCGCGATCGAGGCCAGCAGCGTGTGCAGCTCGCGCAGGGTGTCGTCGTAGCCGCTCTTGGTGAAGAGGCCGACCACGCCCCACGACTTGTCGCCGACGTCGGCCTGGGTCACCTTTTCGGTGATCTTCGCGCCCTGCTCGCGGTACTTGTCCAGCTCGCCGGCGTACTCGTGCAGGGCGTCCACCCGGACCCGGTAGCCGCTGCCCATCAGTCCTCCTCGTCGAACAGGGTGCGCAGGAAGCGGTCGCCCGCGGACGGACCGGCCGCGGGCGGCGCCGGAGGGGGATCGGCCGGGCGCAGCACCCGCTGCTCCGAGAAGTCCTCGGCTTTCGGTGGCTCCTCGGTGAGCTTCGCCCGCAGTTCCTCGACGGTGGTCCCGAACGCGACGGCCTGCGTCTCCAGCACCTGGTCGACCAGCCCGAGGTCGTCGCCCATGTTTTCCTCGACGATCACGGCCTGCCGCCGCGCGGCCTCGCCGACGGCCTCCCGCAGCGTGGCGAGGAGCGTCGCCGACAGCGCCTGCGGCCCCTTGGCGAGCGCGGCTTCGGTGAACTTGACGTCGAGGACGGCCCCGCCGGGCCCGGTGACGACGGTGACACCCCCGTCGGGCGACGCGGCGCTCGCCCGCAGCTCGGTCAGCTGCTGCTGCATGGCACCCAGCCCGGCGAACCGGTCGTCGGCCCGGCGGACGCCCGCCTGGAACCGCTCGTACTCGGCCACCAGGTGCTCGAACTCGCCCGACATGCCACCGCCTTTCCGGTTTGGGGTGCACCCATCGTGACCCCTCGGCAGCACTGTGACGCACGGAACGGCCGATCCGATCCCACTGCATCACCCGACCGGGTAATGGGTAGGTTTCGGCCCGAGAGGGAAGCAGGGGACGACGCGCGAGGAGTGTGTGATGACCAGCACCGAAGGGCCCGGAGGCCCGGACGAGGAACCGAAGAGGACGGGCAGCCACGCGGCGCCGGAGGGTGCGGGAGTGCACCCCCTGATCGACCTGTCCCGCGACCCGAACCCGGGCAAGCCGGACCACGCGAAGCCGGACGAGGACTGAGGCCGGCGGGCCGCTGGATCCGCCGCGCCGGTGGCGGCCGCGGGGCGGATTCGCGCTCCGGCTGGCCGCCGCCGGTGCCGGCCTCGATTCCGTGGCTGCGGAGGTGGCTGGTCCGCCGCGGCGGACGCGGCGGAGCCTGCGTGCGGCGCCCGCGCCGCCGAGCATGAAAGCCCGCTGGCCGCTACGAAGCCTTCCGCTGCCTGCGGACATGACTGCCGCGGCCGAACAGCGCCGCGGCAGCAGCGAACCGCGGTCAGCCGCTCCAACACCCCAGCCCCCACCGCGCGGGAATGCCCCGCCGCCCCACCGCGTTGTGCACCTCAGCCCGGCCGCGACCCCGGCCCGTGGGACCCGTCACACCACCCCCTCCCACGACCGCGCGAAGCGACGCGACCCGAGGCGTGGGAATGTCCCGCAGCCCCGGGGCGTTGAGAGGTACGCTGGAGGTTCGTCGACCTACAGACCCCCCCGCCGCCATCCCCCAGGATCCGGGCGGGTATCTTTGGAGACCGTGCCCGGCATGCGTCGGGCCGCTCCGCGTGCCGTGCGCATGGGCGGGGTGCTCAGGCACCCGGTCACCGGCTTCGGCAGGTCGGGGTTCCGACGGAAATCCCTCCGGGAAGTTACCGGTCGCGAGACCGTGACGCGGGCCGACACGCCCGACCGCGGGGGCCGGTGAAGACACGAAGAAGCAGATCACGACAGGAAGCTGGTCCATTGCCCACGATCCAGCAGCTGGTCCGCAAGGGCCGCCAGGACAAGGCTGCCAAGCAGAAGACGGCGGCCCTCAAGGGGAGCCCGCAGCGGCGCGGCGTGTGCACTCGCGTGTACACCACGACCCCCAAGAAGCCGAACTCGGCGCTGCGCAAGGTCGCGCGTGTGAAGCTGACCAGCGGCATCGAGGTCACCGCCTACATCCCCGGTGAGGGCCACAACCTGCAGGAGCACTCGATGGTGCTCGTGCGCGGTGGTCGTGTGAAGGACCTTCCGGGTGTCCGTTACAAGATCATCCGCGGTTCGCTCGACACCCAGGGTGTCAAGAACCGCAAGCAGGCGCGCAGCCGGTACGGCGCGAAGAAGGAGAAGAGCTAATGCCCCGCAAGGGTCCGGCCCCGAAGCGGCCGCTGATCTCCGACCCCGTCTACGCCTCCCCGCTGGTCACCCAGCTGGTGAACAAGGTGCTGAAGGACGGGAAGCGGTCCCTGGCCGAGCGCATCGTGTACGGCGCGCTCGAAGGCGCTCGCGAGAAGACCGGCACCGACCCGGTCGTCACGCTGAAGCGCGCCCTCGACAACGTGAAGCCCACCATCGAGGTGAAGAGCCGCCGCGTCGGTGGTGCCACCTACCAGGTGCCGATCGAGGTCAAGCCGGGCCGCTCCACCACGTTGGCCCTGCGCTGGCTGGTCTCCTTCTCGCAGGCCCGCCGCGAGAAGACGATGATCGAGCGCCTGCAGAACGAACTGCTGGACGCTTCCAACGGCCTCGGTGCCTCCGTGAAGCGTCGCGAAGACACGCACAAGATGGCCGAGTCCAACCGGGCCTTCGCGCACTACCGCTGGTGATGACCGCCCGGCTGTCGACCAAGCCATGCCGGGCCCCAAGCTTGAGAACAGGGGAACACTCTCGTGGCACGTGAAGTGCTGACCGACCTGAACAAGGTCCGCAACATCGGCATCATGGCCCACATCGACGCCGGCAAGACGACGACCACCGAGCGGATCCTGTTCTACACCGGGGTCAACTACAAGATCGGTGAAGTCCACGACGGCGCCGCCACCATGGACTGGATGGAGGAGGAGCAGAAGCGGGGTATCACCATCACCTCGGCTGCCACCACCACCTTCTGGGACGACCACCAGATCAACCTGATCGATACCCCCGGGCACGTCGACTTCACCGTCGAGGTGGAGCGCAACCTGCGGGTGCTCGACGGCGCGGTCGCCGTCTTCGACGGCAAGGAAGGTGTCGAGCCGCAGTCCGAGCAGGTCTGGCGGCAGGCGGACAAGTACGACGTCCCGCGCATCTGCTTCGTCAACAAGATGGACAAGCTGGGTGCGGACTTCTACTACACCCTGCGCACCATCGAGGAGCGCCTCGGCGTCAAGCCGCTGGCGATCCAGCTGCCCATCGGCGCCGAGAACGACTTCGAAGGCGTCGTCGACCTGGTCCGCATGAAGGCCCTGGTCTGGCGCGGCGAGGTGCAGAAGGGCGAGGACTACACCGTCGAGGAGATCCCGGCCGACCTGGCCGACCGGGCCGCGGAGTACCGCGAGAAGCTGGTCGAGACCGTCGCCGAGACCGACGACTCCCTGATGGAGAAGTTCCTCGAGGGCGAAGAGCTGTCCGAGGCCGAGATCAAGTCCGGCATCCGCAAGCTCGTCATCACCCGGGCGGCGTTCCCGGTGCTGGCCGGTTCCGCGTTCAAGAACAAGGGCGTGCAGCCCATGCTCGACGCGGTGATCGACTACCTGCCGTCGCCGCTGGACGTCCCGGCCGTCGAGGGCCTGCTGCCCGACGGCGAGACCGTGGCGACCCGCAAGGCGTCGGTCGACGAGCCGTTCGCCGCGCTCGCGTTCAAGATCGCCGCGCACCCGTTCTTCGGCAAGCTGACCTACATCCGGGTCTACTCGGGCAAGGTCGCTTCCGGCGCTCAGGTCATCAACGCGACCAAGGAGCGCAAGGAGCGCATCGGGAAGATCTTCCAGATGCACTCCAACAAGGAGAACCCGGTGGACGACGCCCAGGTCGGCCACATCTACGCGGTCATCGGGCTGAAGGACACCACCACGGGTGACACCCTGGCGGACCCGCAGAACCCGATCGTGCTGGAGTCGATGACGTTCCCCGAGCCGGTCATCCGGGTCGCGATCGAGCCGAAGACGAAGGCCGACCAGGAGAAGCTGTCCCTGGCGATCCAGAAGCTGGCCGAAGAGGACCCGACGTTCCAGGTCAAGCTGGACGAGGACACCGGCCAGACGATCATCGCGGGCATGGGTGAGCTGCACCTCGAGGTGCTGGTGAACCGGATGAAGTCCGACTACAAGGTCGAGGCGAACATCGGCAAGCCGCAGGTCGCCTACCGCGAGACGATCAAGAAGACGGTCGACAAGCTCGACTACGTCCACAAGAAGCAGACCGGTGGTTCCGGCCAGTTCGCGAAGGTCATCGTGAAGCTGGAGCCGCTCGAGCGCACCGACGGCGCGCTCTACGAGTTCGACAACAAGGTGACCGGTGGTCGCGTGCCGCGGGAGTACATCCCGTCGGTGGACGCGGGCGCGCAGGACGCGATGCAGTACGGCGTCCTGGCCGGCTACCCGCTCGTCGGGTTGAAGTTCACCCTGTTGGATGGTGCGTACCACGAGGTCGACTCTTCGGAGATGGCGTTCAAGATCGCCGGTTCCATGGCGATGAAGGAAGCCGCGAAGAAGGCCGGCCCGGTGATCCTGGAGCCGATGATGGCGGTCGAGGTGACCACGCCCGAGGACTACATGGGTGACGTCATCGGTGACCTCAACTCCCGCCGTGGTCAGATCCAGGCCATGGAGGAGCGGTCCGGTACCCGTGTCGTGAAGGCACTGGTCCCGCTGTCGGAGATGTTCGGCTACGTCGGCGACCTGCGGTCCCGCACCCAGGGCCGGGCGAACTACTCCATGGTGTTCGACTCCTACGCCGAGGTTCCCGCGAACGTCGCGAAGGAAATCATCGCGAAGGCGACGGGGGAGTAACTCCCCCAGCGCTCGCGGGCATTAAGGGACTCTCCTGAACGTCCGCAGCACCGACGAAGGAACAATCGTGGGGCGGCAGCCACGCCGCCCCACGAGCACAAAGCGAAATCAGTCCAGGAGGACATTCCAGTGGCGAAGGCGAAATTCGAGCGGACCAAGCCGCACGTCAACATCGGCACCATCGGCCACGTTGACCACGGCAAGACGACTCTGACCGCGGCCATCACCAAGGTGCTGCACGACAAGTACCCGGAGCTGAACGAGTCGCGGGCGTTCGACCAGATCGACAACGCGCCGGAAGAGAAGCAGCGCGGTATCACGATCAACATCTCGCACGTCGAGTACCAGACCGAGAAGCGTCACTACGCGCACGTGGACGCCCCCGGTCACGCGGACTACATCAAGAACATGATCACCGGTGCCGCCCAGATGGACGGCGCGATCCTGGTCGTGGCCGCCACCGACGGCCCGATGCCGCAGACCCGTGAGCACGTGCTGCTCGCCCGCCAGGTCGGCGTGCCCTACATCGTGGTCGCGCTGAACAAGGCCGACATGGTCGACGACGAGGAGATCCTCGAGCTCGTCGAGCTGGAGGTCCGCGAGCTGCTGTCCTCGCAGGAGTTCCCGGGCGACGACGCGCCGGTCGTGCGCGTTTCCGGCCTGAAGGCCCTCGAGGGCGACGAGAAGTGGTCCGAGGCCGTTCTCGAGCTGATGACCGCCGTCGACGACAACGTGCCGGACCCGGTGCGTGAGCTCGACAAGCCGTTCCTGATGCCGATCGAGGACGTCTTCACCATCACCGGTCGTGGCACCGTGGTGACCGGTCGCGTCGAGCGCGGCCAGATCAACGTCAACGAAGAGGTCGAGATCGTGGGTATCCGCGAGAAGTCGACCAAGACCACCGTCACCGGTGTCGAGATGTTCCGCAAGCTGCTCGACTCGGGCCAGGCGGGCGACAACGTCGGCCTGCTGGTCCGCGGTATCAAGCGCGAGGACGTCGAGCGCGGCCAGGTCGTCGTGAAGCCGGGTACCACCACCCCGCACACCGACTTCGAGGGCCGGGTCTACATCCTGTCGAAGGACGAGGGTGGCCGTCACACCCCGTTCTTCAACAACTACCGCCCGCAGTTCTACTTCCGCACCACCGACGTGACCGGCGTCGTGACCCTCCCCGAGGGCACCGAGATGGTCATGCCGGGCGACAACACCGACATCTCGGTCCAGCTGATCCAGCCGGTCGCGATGGACGAGGGTCTGCGTTTCGCCATCCGCGAGGGTGGCCGGACCGTCGGCGCGGGCCAGGTCACCAAGATCATCAAGTGACGTAGGCGCCCTGCGCCCGGGTAATACACCCCCGGGTGCAGGGCGTCAACTCACGTGTGCGACACTATTTTGGTTGCTCGTCCTGGGGCGGCCGATCCCTTTGGGGTCCGGCCGCCTCGGTGCGAGTGGCCACGGTCCGCGGAGCTCTTTCCTTCGGGTGAGGCGAGCGGGCAAGGGCAGTGAGACGGTGTTCTTGGAAAAGCGCAGCCGGCTCATCGCCTCCTCACGTTGAGGAAGACCAGGCAAGACGACGATCCCGCGGGATCCGTCTGTGCGTCGGGCGCGACACGCCCGACCGCGTGGACCGGGGACAGGGCCGTTGAACTGCGGAAACCCATGGTCTGGTGGCGACACCGACCGGGGTTTGTGAGATAGCGGCACGAGACGACAAGGAACGAGCAGCCACCATGGCGGGACAGAAGATCCGCATCCGGCTCAAGGCCTACGACCACGAGGCGATCGACACCTCGGCGCGCAAGATCGTCGAGACGGTCACGCGCACCGGCGCCCGGGTTGTCGGGCCGGTGCCGCTGCCCACCGAGAAGAACGTTTACTGCGTCATCCGCTCGCCGCACAAGTACAAGGACTCGCGCGAGCACTTCGAGATGCGCACGCACAAGCGTCTGATCGACATCCTCGACCCGACGCCGAAGACGGTCGACGCGCTCATGCGCATCGACCTGCCGGCAAGCGTCGACGTCAACATCCAGTAGTAGCGGCTGGCGAGCGGCGGAGAGTAAGAGACTCATGTCTGACAGGCAGATGAAGGGCATCCTGGGCACCAAGCTCGGCATGACCCAGGTCTTCGACGAGCAGAACCGGGTTGTCCCGGTCACCGTCGTCAAGGCCGGTCCGAACGTGGTCACCCAGGTTCGGACCCAGGACAAGGACGGCTACGCGGCCGTGCAGCTGGCGTTCGGCGCGGTCGACCCGCGCAAGGTGAACAAGCCGCGCACCGGCCACTTCGACAAGGCGGGCGTGACCCCGCGCCGGTTCCTCGCCGAGCTGCGCACCACCGACGCCGAGACCTACGAGGTCGGTCAGGAGATCACCGCCGAGGTGTTCGCCGCCGGCGTCGAGGTCGACGTGACCGGGACCAGCAAGGGCAAGGGCTACGCGGGTGTCATGAAGCGCCACGGTTTCAAGGGCCAGGGCGCGAGCCACGGTGCCCAGGCCGTGCACCGCAAGCCGGGTTCGATCGGTGGCTGCGCCACCCCCGGCCGCGTCTTCAAGGGCCTGCGCATGGCGGGCCGGATGGGCAACGACCGGGTCACCACGCAGAACCTGACCGTGCACGCCGTGCGTGCCGAGGACGGCCTGCTGCTGATCAAGGGCGCCGTGCCCGGTCCCAAGGGCGGCCTGCTGTTCGTGCGCAGCGCCGCGAAGGGTGGTAACTCCGAATGACAAGCGTCGAGCTGAAGACCCCGGCCGGTAAAGCCGACGGCACGGTCGATCTCCCGGCGGAGATCTTCGACGTGCAGGCCAATGTCGCGCTCATGCACCAGGTCGTGGTGGCCCAGCAGGCCGCCGCGCGCCAGGGCACGCACGACACGAAGACCCGCGGTGAGGTTCGCGGTGGCGGCAAGAAGCCGTACCGCCAGAAGGGCACCGGTCGTGCCCGCCAGGGTTCGACCCGCGCGCCGCAGTTCGCCGGCGGTGGCGTCGTGCACGGCCCCACGCCGCGCGACTACACCCAGCGCACCCCGAAGAAGATGAAGGCCGCCGCCCTGCGTGGCGCCCTCTCCGACCGGGCCCGCGCCGGCCAGCTGCACGTCGTCACCGAGCTGGTGACCGGCGAGAAGCCGTCGACCAAGGCCGCCAAGAGCGTGCTCGCCGCCGTCACGGCCGCGAAGCGCGTGCTCGTGGTGCTGGACCGGGCCGACGAGCTGAGCTGGGTTTCCCTGCGGAACCTGCCCGAGGTGCACCTGCTCTGGGCCGACCAGCTCAACACCTACGACGTGCTGGTCAACGACGACGTCGTGTTCACCAAGGCCGCGTACGACGCGTTCGTCGCCGGCCCCGTCCGCGGTAAGACCGTCAAGGCTTCCGCGCGGTCGGGCGAGGTCACGGAAGGGAGTGACGAGAAGTGAGTTCGGTCGCCATTCCGGACCCCCGCGACATCCTGCTCGCGCCGGTCATCTCCGAGAAGTCCTACGGGCTGCTCGAGGACCACAAGTACACGTTCATCGTCCGCCCGGACGCCAACAAGACCCAGATCAAGATCGCGGTCGAGAAGGTGTTCGGCGTCAAGGTGGTCAGCGTCAACACGGCCAACCGCCAGGGCAAGCGGAAGCGGACTCGCGCCGGCTTCGGCAAGCGCAAGGACACCAAGCGCGCCATCGTGACTCTTTCGCCCGAAAGCAAGGCGATCGAGATCTTCGGCGGACCCACCGCGTAAAGGACTGAGCTGACAATGGGCATCCGCAAGTACAAGCCGACGACCCCGGGTCGTCGCGGTTCGAGCGTCTCGGACTTCGCCGAGATCACCCGCTCCACCCCGGAGAAGTCGCTGCTGCGTCCGCTGAGCGGTTCGGGCGGTCGCAACTCGTCCGGCAAGATCACCACCCGGCACAAGGGTGGCGGCCACAAGCGTGCTTACCGCGTCATCGACTTCCGTCGCAACGACAAGGACGGCATCCCGGCCAAGGTCGCGCACATCGAGTACGACCCCAACCGCACCGCGCGCATCGCGCTGCTGCACTACGCCGACGGCGAGAAGCGCTACATCATCGCGCCGGAGAAGCTGAAGCAGGGCGACACCGTCGAGAACGGCCCCCGTGCCGACATCAAGCCGGGCAACAACCTGCCGCTGCGCAACATCCCGGTCGGCACCGTGGTGCACGCGATCGAGCTCCGCCCCGGTGGCGGCGCGAAG
Source organism: Amycolatopsis sp. NPDC004169 (assembly GCF_040610315.1). NCBI lineage: Bacteria > Bacillati > Actinomycetota > Actinomycetes > Pseudonocardiales > Pseudonocardiaceae > Amycolatopsis > Amycolatopsis sp. NPDC004169. Next base: position 55,229 of record NZ_JBEXMD010000004.1, on the reverse strand, counting down.
ATGGCGCGTTCCGCCGGCGCGAAGGTGCAGCTCGTCGCGAAGGACGGGCCGTACGCCCAGCTGCGTCTCCCCTCGGGCGAGATCCGCAACGTGGACGTGCGCAACCGCGCGACGGTCGGCGAGGTCGGCAACTCCGAGCACGCCAACATCAACTGGGGCAAGGCCGGCCGCAACCGCTGGCGCGGCAAGCGCCCCACGGTCCGCGGTGTCGTCATGAACCCGGTCGACCACCCGCACGGTGGTGGTGAGGGCAAGACCTCCGGTGGTCGCCACCCGGTCAACCCGAACGGTAAGCCCGAGGGCCGCACGCGTCGCCGCAAGGCGTCCGACGCCCTCATCGTCCGCCGCCGCCGCACCGGCAAGAACAAGCGCTGAGCAGGGAGGTAGAAGCACATGCCACGCAGCCTTAAGAAGGGCCCGTTCGTGGACGACCACCTGCTCAAGAAGGTGGACGCGCTGAACGAATCGGGCAAGAAGACGGTCATCAAGACCTGGTCGCGCCGCTCGACGATCATCCCGGACTTCCTGGGTCACACGATCGCCGTGCACGACGGGCGCAAGCACGTCCCGGTGTTCGTCACCGAGGCCATGGTGGGTCACAAGCTGGGCGAGTTCGCCCCGACGCGGACCTTCAAGGGCCACATCAAGGACGACCGCAAGTCGCGCCGCCGCTGAGCGGGCACGAGAAGAGACAAGGGAAGTAGCGATGAACGCCCAGAACGACGCGACGACCGAGGCCCTGCCTACGGCGTACGCGCGGGCTCGCTTCGTCCGGGACTCGCCGACCAAGGTGCGCCGGGTGATCGAGCTCATCAAGGGACGTAGCGCCGCCGACGCCTTGGCCGTGCTCCGGTTCGCCCCCCAGGCGGCCAGCGAGCCGGTCGCGAAGGTGCTTGCCAGCGCTGTGGCCAACGCCGAGAACAACCTTCAGCTGGACCCGGAGACGCTCTGGGTCAAGAACGCGTACGCCGACGAGGGCCCCACCCTCAAGCGCATCCGCCCGCGGGCCCAGGGCCGCGCGTACCGGATCCGCAAGCGGACCAGCCACATCACCGTCGAGGTGGAGTCGCGTCCGGCCGTCGCGCAGAAGGCTCAGAGCAAGAAGAAGGCAGGTGGCCGGTAGTGGGCCAGAAGATCAACCCGCACGGTTTCCGCCTGGGTATCACCACGGACTGGAAGTCGCGCTGGTACGCCGACAAGCAGTACGCCGAGTACGTGGCCGAGGACGTCAAGATCCGCAAGCTCCTCGCCACCGGCATGGAGCGCGCGGGCATCTCCAAGGTCGAGATCGAGCGCACCCGTGACCGCGTCCGCGTGGACATCCACACCGCCCGGCCGGGCATCGTCATCGGCCGCCGCGGCGCGGAGGCCGACCGGATCCGCGGCGCGCTGGAGAAGCTGACCAAGAAGCAGGTCCAGCTGAACATCCTCGAGGTCAAGAACCCCGAGGCCGACGCCCAGCTGGTCGCCCAGGCGGTCGCGGAGCAGCTGTCCAACCGCGTGGCGTTCCGCCGCGCGATGCGGAAGGCGATCCAGACCTCCATGCGCTCGCCGCAGGTCAAGGGCATCCGCGTGCAGTGCGGCGGTCGTCTCGGCGGTGCCGAGATGTCCCGCTCCGAGCACTACCGCGATGGCCGCGTCCCGCTGCACACGCTGCGCGCCGACATCGACTACGGCTTCTTCGAGGCCAAGACGACGTTCGGTCGCATCGGCGTCAAGGTGTGGATCTACAAGGGTGAGCTCGTCGGTGGCCTGAAGGCCCGCGAAGCCCGTGACGCCGCCGAGCGCGCGCCGCGCGGTGGCCGCGACCGCAGTGACCGGCCGTCCCGTCCGCGTCGCTCCGGCGCTTCGGGCACGACCGCCACCTCGACCGAAGCCGGTCGTGCGGCCGCCGCCGCCACGACCGAGGCCCCGGCGGCCCCGGCCACCGAGACCGCAGAAAAGACGGAGGGCTGAGACGTGCTCATCCCGCGCAGGGTCAAGCACCGGAAGCAGCACTCCCCGAAGCGCCACGGCGCCGCCAAGGGTGGCACGAAGGTCAGCTTCGGCGAGTACGGCATCCAGGCGCTTGAGCACAGCTACGTGACGAACCGGCAGATCGAGTCCGCTCGTATCGCCATGACCCGTCACATCAAGCGTGGTGGCAAGGTGTGGACGACCATCTACCCGGACCGCCCGCTGACCAAGAAGCCGGCCGAGACCCGGATGGGTTCCGGTAAGGGTTCGCCCGAGTGGTGGATCGCCAACGTGAAGCCGGGCCGCGTGATGTTCGAGATCTCGTTCCCGAACGAGGAGACGGCTCGCGAGGCGCTGCGCCGCGCGATCCACAAGCTGCCCATGAAGTGCCGCATCGTGACCCGTGAAGGTGGTGAGTTCTGATGGCTAACGCAGGTGCCGCTCAGGCATCGGAGCTGCGTGAGCTCACCGCGGAAGAGCTCGTCCTGCGTCTGAAGGAGTACAAGGAGGAGCTGTTCAACCTCCGCTTCCAGATGGCGACCGGTCAGCTCGACAACAACCGCCGTCTGCGCACCGTCCGCACGGACATCGCGCGGATCTACACGGTCATGCGCGAGCGCGAACTCGGCCTGTCCGTTGCCCCCGACGCCGAGAGTGAAGGTGCCGCATGAGCGAGCCCACCACCGAGACGCCGGCCCGGAACGACCGCAAGGTCCGCGAGGGCTACGTCGTCTCGGACAAGATGAACAAGACGATCGTGGTCGAGCTCGAGGACCGCAAGAAGCACCCCCGTTACTCGAAGGTCGTCCGCACCACCTCCAAGGTGAAGGTGCACGACGAGAACAACGAGGCGGGCGTGGGCGACCGGGTCACCCTGATGGAGACCCGCCCGCTGTCGGCATCGAAGCGGTGGCGCCTGGTGCAGATCGTGGAGAAGGCCAAGTAAGCAGGGCTCTTTCGGGAGTTCTTAGTTCCGCAAGGCTCGCTCGTCCGGGCGAGAACCGGCGCGACATACAGGAGTAGACGTGATCCAGCAGGAGTCGCGGCTTCGGGTAGCCGACAACACGGGTGCGAAGGAAATCCTCTGCATCCGCGTTCTCGGTGGCTCCGGGCGGCGCTACGCCGGCATCGGCGACATCATCGTCGCCACCGTGAAGGACGCCATCCCGGCTGCCGGGGTGAAGAAGGGCGACGTCGTCAAGGCCGTCATCGTCCGCACGGTCAAGGAGCGCCGTCGTCCGGACGGTTCCTACATCCGGTTCGACGAGAACGCCGCCGTGCTCATCAAGAACGACAACGAGCCCCGCGGCACCCGCATCTTCGGTCCGGTGGGCCGCGAGCTGCGCGACCGAAAGTTCATGAAGATCATTTCGCTCGCGCCGGAGGTGCTGTGATGAAGGTGAAGAAGGGCGACACGGTCGTCGTCATCGCCGGCAAGGACAAGGGCGCCAAGGGCAAGGTCATCCAGGCTTACCCGGAGCGCGAGCGCGTGCTGGTCGAGGGCGTGAACCGGATCAAGAAGCACACGCGGATCAGCCAGACCCAGCGCGGCGCGCAGTCCGGCGGCATCGTCACGCAGGAGGCGCCCATCCACGTCTCGAACGTGATGGTCGTCGACTCGGACGGCAAGCCGTCCCGGGTGGGTTACCGCATCGGCGAGGACGGCAAGAAGGTCCGGATCTCGCGCCGGAACGGTAAGGACATCTGATGACCACCGCAGAGAAGACCTCGCCGCGCCTGAAGGTGCGGTACCGCGAGGAAATCAAGGGCCAGCTGCAGGCCGAGTTCTCCTTCGCCAACGTCCACCAGATCCCGGGCGTCGTGAAGGTCGTCGTGAACATGGGCGTCGGCGACGCCGCCCGCGACAGCAAGCTGATCGAGGGCGCGGTCCGCGACCTCGCCGCGATCACCGGCCAGAAGCCGGAGGTCCGGAAGGCCCGCAAGTCCATCGCGCAGTTCAAGCTGCGCGAGGGCCAGCCGATCGGCGCGCGCGTCACGCTGCGCGGCGACCGGATGTGGGAGTTCCTCGACCGGCTGCTGACCATCGCGCTGCCGCGTATCCGCGACTTCCGCGGGCTTTCGCCGAAGCAGTTCGACGGCCACGGCAACTACACGTTCGGTCTCAACGAGCAGTCGATGTTCCACGAGATCGACCCCGACTCCATCGACCGCCCCCGCGGCATGGACGTCACCGTCGTCACGACCGCCACGAACGACGACGAGGGCCGGGCGCTGCTGCGCAAGCTCGGCTTCCCGTTCAAGGAGAACTGAGCCGATGGCCAAGAAAGCACTGGTCCACAAGGCCGCGAAGAAGCCGAAGTTCGCCGTGCGCGCCTACACCCGCTGCCAGCGGTGCGGCCGCCCGCACGCCGTGTTCCGCAAGTTCGGGCTCTGCCGGATCTGCCTTCGCGAGATGGCGCACGCGGGCGAGCTGCCCGGCGTCCGCAAGTCCAGCTGGTAAGAGCTTCTATTTAACTCCACTTCGCCACAGGCCCCGTCCCGCTCCGGCGGGCGGGGAACCAGGCGAGAAAGGTTGACAGGTCACCATGACGATGACCGACCCCATCGCAGACTTCTTGACGCGTCTGCGCAACGCGAACTCGGCGTACCACGACGAGGTCAAGCTCCCGCACTCGAAGCTCAAGGCGAACATCGCCGAGATCCTCAAGCGCGAGGGCTACATCGCGGGTTACCACGACGAGCCGGGCGAGAAGCACAAGAACCTCGTCGTCGAGCTCAAGTACGGCCCCAACCGTGAGCGGAGCATCGCCGGCCTCCGGCGCGTCTCCAAGCCCGGTCTGCGGGTCTACGCAAAATCGACCGAACTGCCGTCGGTGCTCGGCGGCCTGGGCATCGCGATCATCTCGACGTCCGGTGGCCTGCAGACGGACCGGCAGGCCAAGCGCAACAGCGTGGGCGGCGAAGTCCTCGCCTACGTCTGGTAAGGGAAGGGGTAAAGGCATGTCACGCATCGGAAAGCTGCCGGTCGCCGTCCCTTCCGGGGTCGAGGTGACCATCGACGGTCAGCAGATCAAGGTCAAGGGGCCCAAGGGCACCCTCGAGCACACCATCGCCGAGCCGATCACCGTCGAGCGCGACGAGGACGGCACGCTGCTGGTGAAGCGCCCGGACGACGAGCGCAACTCCAAGGCGCTGCACGGGCTCACCCGCACGCTGGTGAACAACCTCGTCGTCGGCGTCACCGCCGGCTACGAGAAGAAGATGGAAATCCACGGCGTGGGTTACCGCGTGCAGGCCAAGGGCGCGGACCTCGAGTTCGCCCTCGGCTACTCGCACCCGGTCAAGATCGAGGCCCCGGAGGGCATCACCTTCAAGGTGGAGACCCCGACCCGGTTCTCGGTCTCGGGCATCGACAAGCAGAAGGTCGGCCAGATCTCGGCCGTCATCCGCAAGCTGCGTCGCCCGGACCCGTACAAGGGCAAGGGCCTGCGCTACGAGGGTGAGAAGATCCGCCGCAAGGTCGGAAAGACGGGTAAGTGATCATGAGCGACACGACTACGAAGCGCAAGCCGGTGGGCAAGGACATCTCGACCCGCCGCCGCGTCGCGAAGGCCCGTCGGCACTTCCGGCTCCGCAAGAAGGTCTCGGGCACCGAGCAGCGCCCGCGCCTGGTCGTCAAGCGGTCCTCGCGGCACATCGCCGTGCAGGTGATCGACGACCTCGCCGGCCACACGCTGGTGTCGGCGTCCACCCTCGAGGCGGACGTCCGGGCGGTCGACGGCGACAAGAAGGCCAAGGCCGCCAAGGTCGGGGCCCTCGTCGCCGAGCGCGCCAAGAACGCCGGGATCTCGGCCGTGGTGTTCGACCGTGGCGGCAACGCCTACCACGGCCGCATCGCCGCGCTCGCCGACGCCGCCCGTGAGGCGGGGTTGGAGTTCTGACGATGCAGCAGTTCGTGAATGGAAGGAAAGCCTGATGCCGGGACGTACACGGCAATTCGGCGGCGGCCAGGGTGGACCCGGCGGGCAGGGCGGCAACGACCGCGGTGACCGTCGCGACCGCCGGGACCGGCGCGACAGCGGCCGTGGCGGGGCGGCCCAGGACAAGACCCCGCACCTCGAGAAGGTCGTGACGATCAACCGCGTCGCCAAGGTCGTCAAGGGTGGTCGTCGCTTCAGCTTCACCGCCCTGGTGGTCGTCGGCGACGGCGACGGTCAGGTCGGCGTCGGCTACGGCAAGGCCAAGGAAGTTCCCGCGGCCATCGCCAAGGGCGTCGAGGAAGCGAAGAAGAACTTCTTCCGCGTTCCCCGCGTCGGTGGCACCATTCCCCACCCCATCCAGGGTGAGGAAGCCGCCGGTGTGGTGCTGCTCCGCCCGGCTTCCGCCGGTACCGGCGTCATCGCCGGTGGCCCGGTGCGTGCCGTGCTGGAGTGCGCGGGTGTCCACGACGTGCTGTCGAAGTCGCTCGGCTCCGACAACGCGATCAACATCGTGCACGCGACCGTGGCGGCCCTGAAGGGTCTGCAGCGTCCCGAAGAGGTGGCGGCCCGCCGTGGCCTGCCGCTCGAGGACGTCGCTCCGGCCCGGATGCTGCGCCAGCGTGCCGGCCAGGGGGTCTGACGATGGCTCAGCTCAAGGTCACCCAGGTCAAGAGCAAGATCGGCACGAAGCACGCTCACCGCGAGTCGCTGCGCACCCTCGGGCTGCGCAAGATCCGCCAGAGCGTCGTGCGTGAAGACACCCCCCAGGTGCGCGGCCTGATCCACACCGTCCGCCACCTGGTGGAGGTCGAGGAGGTCAAGGCATGACGGCCATCAAGATCCACCACCTGCGTCCGGCTCCGGGCGCCAAGCGCGACAAGATCCGCGTGGGCCGTGGTGAGGGTTCGAAGGGCAAGACCGCCGGCCGCGGTACGAAGGGCACCAAGGCCCGGAAGAACGTGCCGGCCCGGTTCGAGGGTGGGCAGATGCCCATCCAGATGCGGCTCCCGAAGCTCCGCGGCTTCAAGAACCGCTTCCGCACCGAGTACCAGCCGGTGAACGTGGGCGACATCGCCCGCGTCTTCCCGGACGGCGGCACCATCGGTGCCGACGAGCTGGTCAAGGGCGGTCTGGTCCGCAAGGGCAAGCTGGTGAAGGTCCTCGGCAACGGCGACGTGAACGGCGTCAAGCTGAACGTCACCGCCGACGCGTTCTCCGGCTCCGCCAAGGAGAAGCTCGAAGCGGCCGGTGGCTCTGCTACCACCAACTGAGGCTTATTCTGGTCAGGCCGCCGTGCCCCCCGCGCAGACCGCAGGTCAGCTCGGGTGTCATGCGGCGGCCGACGGCTGAATAAGCCTCACCGAGGTTGCTTGTTCGAAGGCCCGTCTGGCTCGCCGCCAGGCGGGCCTTCGGCGTTTCCGGAACTCTTCCCCGGGTTCCTTGCCGAGCGGGGAATCCGGACGGAAGATCAGAGAGGTGGACAGACCGTCGCAGGAGCCCGCAGCCCAGCCTGACGGCGTCGCGTCGCCGCTGAGCTTCCCGGTGGAAGCCCCGCGTCCGGCGGGCCCGGAACCGGGCGCAGGCGCGCCGACGGGCTCTCCACGGGAGGCCGCCTCGCCGCCTGCTTCGGATCCGCTGGCGTTCCCGGCGGAGGCCGCTCCGCCGCTCTTCCCGGCGGAGGCCGCCGCGCCGCCGCTCTCGTCCGCGGGAGCCGGGCCGGGTTCCGCGGCCGATCCGCTGGCGTTTCCGTCGGAGGCTTCTCCTCCGGCTGGTTCGCCGCTCTTCCCGCCCGATACCGCTGCGCCGACCGCCGGGCCGCTCTTTCCCCAGGAGGCCGCACCCGGCGCGCCCCTCTTCCCACCGGAGCCGGCCGCCCCGCCCCACCCGCTGCCCTTCCCGGTCGCCGAACTCCCCGGCACCCCCGCCACCCCCCAACCCGCCCCGGCAACCGCCCCCGAGCCACCCCCGGCCCCGGAAACAGGCGGTCCACTCCGCATCCTCCCGCCGCTGCTCGCCGCCGTTGCCGCGCTGATGGCCGTCGCGGCCTGTTTCCTCCCCCTCTTCCTCCTCATCCAGCACCTCGACCTCCGCCAGGACTTCCCGACCGGCGGCCTGACGATCGTCGAGACCGCCTGGGGCAACCGCATCGAGGTCGCCGGCCAGCAAGCCACCGATCGGCCCGGTCCGCCCGTGGGCATCCCCGTCATCCTCGCCATCGGGCTGCTCGCCGTCGCGGCGTTCGCGGCCTCCTCGCGGCCGGACCGGGGCCTCACCCGGTGGCTGCTCTCGGCCGGCGCCGTGTTCACCGCCGGGGTCGCCACCACCGTCGCGATGGACCGGTTCGAGCTCACCGCCATCGCCGGTGAGGAGGCCGCCCTCGAAGTGGTCACCGGACCCGGCATGTGGCTGCTGGCCCTGGCCGCCGTGCTGGCCGCCGCCGCGGCCGTGCTCGCCCACCTGCCGCTGCGGGACCGGCAGGACCACCCCGGCTGGGCCGATCCGGCCGTCGCCTACGCCGACACCCCGACGCCGCCCTCCGGCGTCGCCATCACCGTCCTGCCACCCGAAGAACCCGAGCAACCCGGCGAACCCCCGCTACGGTGAACACGTGTGGGTCTTCTTCGGCGCCTCCGTGCTCGTCGCCCTTACGCCAGGGGCGAACAACCTGCTCGGCCTCCACCACGGCATGACGCACGGTGTTCGCCACGGCCTCGCCGGGCTGGGCGGCAGGCTGGCCGCGTTCACCCTGCTGATCGCCGCCGTCGCGGCCGGACTGGGGCAGCTGCTGGCCGCCTCGGAGACCGCGCTGACGATCATCAAGTGGGCCGGCGCCGCCTACCTGCTCTACCTCGGCCTCCGCCTCCTCCGGTCCACCTTCCGGGGCGAAAACACCCCGAAAGAGCTGCCGAAGACCCCGATGACGGCGTGGCGCGTCGCCCGGAAGGAGTTCGGCGTCGCGATCACCAACCCGAAAGCCATCCTGATCTTCACCGCCTTCGTCCCGCAGTTCATCGACGCAGGTCAGGGCGCATTTCCGACGCAGATCGCGCTGCTCGGCGCGGTCTACCTGCTGGCCGAGTTCCTGGCCGGTTCGGTCTACGTCGGGGCCGGTGCCGCGGTCAAGACGATCCGGCTCACGCAGAGGGCCCGCCGCAACGTCGACCGGGGGACCGGCGTGGTCCTCGTCGGCCTGGCCGGCGTGCTCGCCGCGTCCACCGCTTGATCCACATCTGTCAAGGAATACGGCCAAGACGGCGATGTGGATCAACCCGCCGGAGCAACCTTGGTACGGAAAACGCACACGGACTGCGGACACGCCCTGTGAAGCTGTTAGAGTCGGCGACACGCTTCGGGACGAGTGTGCCCCGAAGCGTTCCTGGCTTGCGTGCCAGTAGTGCTGTGTGTTCCCGCCGGCCTCGTGCCGGCCAAGCCGATCGTCGGTTAGGACAGCCGACGACGCCGAGGAGGTCCCCCGCGTGCTCAGCGCCTTCCGCTCGGCTCTCGCGACGCCGGATCTACGCAAGAAGATCCTGTTCACGCTAGCCATCGTCGCGGTTTACCGAATCGGTGCGACCATTCCGGCGCCCGGCATCTCGTACGGTGCCGTACAGGCCTGCAGCTCCCAGGCGCAGCAGGAGGGCGTCTACCAGCTGCTGAACCTGTTCAGCGGTGGTGCGCTGCTGCAGCTGTCGCTCTTCTCGACCGGCATCATGCCGTACATCACGGCGAGCATCATCATCCAGCTGCTCACCGTGGTCATCCCGCGGTTCGAGGAGCTGAAGAAGGAAGGGCAGTCCGGCCAGGGCAAGCTGACCCAGTACACCCGGTACCTGACGATCGCGCTGGCGATCCTGCAGGCCACCGGTGTGGTCGCGCTCGCGGACCGCAAGCAGCTCTTCCCGGACTGCGACCAGCCGATCATCCCGGACAACAGCGTCTACTCGCTGGCGATCATCGTCATCACCATGACCGCGGGCACCGCCGTCATGATGTGGCTGGGCGAGCTGATCACCGAGCGCGGCGTCGGCAACGGCATGTCCGTCCTGATCTTCCTGAACATCGCGGCGCGCATCCCGGTCGAGGGCGGCAACATCCTCAGCAACGCCGGTGGCGTCGGCCTGGCGATCGTCTGCGTCTTCGGCCTGGTGATCATCGCCAGCGTCATCTTCGTCGAGCAGGGGCAGCGCCGGATCCCGGTGCAGTACGCCAAGCGCATGATCGGCCGGCGGATGTACGGCGGCACGTCGACCTACCTGCCGATCAAGGTCAACCAGGCCGGTGTCATCCCGGTCATCTTCGCGTCGTCCCTGCTGTACCTGCCGGACCTGATCAGCCGCCTCGTCGGCGACCAGAACGCCAACTCCGGCTGGCAGGTGTTCATCAAGAACTACATCGTGAACCAGTCCAGCTGGGTGCACATCGCGCTGTACTTCGCGCTGATCATCTTCTTCACGTACTTCTACATCACGATCACGTTCAACGTGGACGAGCGTGCGGAGGAGATGAAGAAGTTCGGTGGCTTCATCCCGGGCATCCGCCCCGGCCGCCCGACCGCGGAGTACCTGAGCTTCGTGCTCGGCCGGATCACCCTGCCGGGCTCGCTGTACCTGGGCATCATCGCGATCCTCCCGAACTTCTTCCTGTCGGTGACCGGTAGCGGGAACAACCAGAACTTCCCGTTCGGTGGCACGGCTGTGCTGATCATGGTCGGTGTCGGCCTCGACACCGTGAAGCAGATCGAAAGCCAGCTGATGCAGCGCAACTACGAAGGGTTCTTGAAGTGACGCGCCTGGTTCTCGTCGGCCCGCCCGGTGCGGGCAAGGGCACGCAGGCGGTGGCCCTGTCCGAGCAGCTGCGCATCCCGCACATCTCGACCGGTGACCTCTTCCGCGCGCACGTCGGCCAGGAGACCCCGCTCGGCCAGGAGGCGAAGCGCTACCTGGACTCGGGCGAGCTCGTGCCCGACTCGGTGACCAACGAAATGGTCCGCGAGCGGCTGGCCGAGCCGGACGCCAAGGTCGGCTTCCTGCTCGACGGCTTCCCCCGCAACACCAAGCAGGCCGAGGTCCTCGGCGAGATCCTCGGTGACGCGGACGTCTCGCTCGACGCGGTGATCCAGCTGCAGGTGCCGGAGGACGTCGTCGTCGGGCGGCTCATGTCGCGCGGCCGCGCGGACGACACCGAAGAGGTCATCCGCCGCCGTCAGCAGATCTACGTGTCGGACACCGCGCCGCTGCTGGAGTACTACGCCGACATCCTGGTGACCGTCGACGGCGTCGGCAGTGTCGAGGAGATCTCGGGCCGGGTGCTGGAAGCACTGCGCGACCGCACGTGAACCTCGGAGGATTGCGTGTTCTGCAAGTGCTCCGCCGTGGGCGCATGATCGAAGTCAAGACCCCGGACGAGCTGCAGGCGATGCGGGCGGCCGGCCTGGTCGTCGCCCGCACGCTCGCGGCCGTCCGCGCCGCGGCGAAGCCGGGCGTCAGCACCGCCGAGCTCGACGAGCTGGCCGAGCAGACGATCCGGGACGCCGGCGCGGTGCCGTCGTTCAAGGGCTACCACGGCTTCCCGGCGTCGATCTGCGCGTCGGTGAACGAGCAGATCGTCCACGGCATCCCGGCGAAGACGCAGGTGCTGGCCGACGGCGACATCATCTCCGTCGACTGCGGCGCCATCCTCGACGGCTGGCACGGCGACTCCGCCGTCACGCTGGCCATCGGCCAGGTGTCCGACGCCGACCTGGCGCTGTCCGCGGCGACCGAGGCGGCGATGTGGGCCGGCATCGAGGCGGTCAGCGCCGGCGGCCGGTTGACCGACATCTCCTACGCCGTCCAGTCGGCCGCCGAACGCGCGGGCCGGGACGACGGCGTCGAGTACGGGATGATCGTCGAGTACGGCGGGCACGGCATCGGCCGCCAGATGCACATGGACCCGTTCCTGCCGAACGTCGGCAAGCCGGGTAAGGGCCCGCGGCTGAAGCCGGGCATGGCACTGGCCATCGAGCCGATGCTGACCGGCGGCGGCGGGGAGACCCGCGAGCTGGACGACGGCTGGACGGTCGTCACGGCCGACGGCTCCCGCGCGGCCCACTGGGAGCACACCGTCGCGATCACGGAAGACGGCCCCTGGGTGCTGACCGCGCCAGAGGACTCCTGACCTGCGCATTCACCCACAAGCGGTGATCGCCATCACGTCCACCTGCACAGTCCTTTAGCATGGTCACCCCCGGTTTGGGGGTCGCGACACGACATGCGTACACTGTCAAGTCGGCGCACTTATCGCGCCCGGATCCTGCGCGCTCGTGAATTCACGGTCTTGGGAGCCGGGCACCAGTGTGCCACGCAACACCCGACCCAGCACTAGTGCTCGAGTCGATCAGGTGTGGCGACAGACGATGACGACAGGGAAATGCGGAGGACATGGCGAAGAAAGACGGGGCCATCGAGGTCGAAGGCCGCGTAGTCGAGCCGCTCCCCAACGCGATGTTCCGCGTCGAGTTGGAGAACGGCCACAAGGTCCTGGCTCACATCAGCGGCAAGATGCGGCAGCACTACATCCGCATCCTGCCCGAGGACAGGGTTGTCGTGGAGCTTTCGCCCTACGACCTCTCTCGTGGTCGCATCGTCTACCGCTACAAGTGATCACGAAGAGCGGCTAACAGGAGAGCAGAAGACGTGAAGGTCCAGCCGAGCGTCAAGAAGATCTGCGACAAGTGCAAGGTGATCCGCCGTCACGGCCGGATCATGGTGATCTGCGAGAACCTGCGGCACAAGCAGCGGCAGGGCTGATCCGATCGCCAAGCACTCGAGCAGAGTGGATTGACGGCTACACAACCTCCCCGCACCTGCCGGCTCACGTGAGTGAACCGGTTCACCCCCGGACTTCAGGCCGGGGCTGGGACACCCGAGGCGCAAGCCGAGGGCACGACAGGCGAGTCGGTCCCGGAACCGGACGGGGAGCAGACCTGAAGAAGAAACCTATGAAGGAGCATCAGCGCCAATGGCACGACTCGCTGGCGTAGACCTTCCCCGCGAGAAGCGGGTGGAGATCGCGCTTACCTACATCTACGGCATCGGCCGTACCCGCTCGAAGCAGCTCATCGCGGCTGCCGAGATCAACGCGGACACCCGCGTCAAAGACCTCAGCGATGACGACCTCGCCAAGCTGCGTACGTACATCGAAGAGAACTTCAAGGTCGAGGGTGACCTTCGCCGCGAGGTGAACGCCGACATCCGTCGGAAGATCGAGATCGGGTGCTACGAGGGTCTTCGCTGGCGTCGCGGACTGCCCGTCCGCGGTCAGCGCACCAAGACGAACGCCCGTACCCGCAAGGGTCCGAAGAAGACGGTCGCCGGCAAGAAGAAGGCTGGCAAGAAGTGAGCGTCCAGGGCAAGAAGGTCGTGCAGATGGGTGGCGTGCACCGCCGCGGCTCGGCTTGTGTCTCGCCCAAGGCGCTCTACGCCCGCCCGATGGCGCTCCGCAACCTGTACACCGACGCCGGTTCGATCATCCGGCGCGGCCAGGCCGAAGCGGTCGCCGCTCACCAAGAGAACGCGCGCTAACAGGAGAACCCTCAGAACATGCCACCGAAGTCTCGTACTGCGGCCGGGGCCAAGAAGGTCCGCCGCAAGGAAAAGAAGAATGTCGCGCACGGTCACGCGCACATCAAGAGCACCTTCAACAACACCATCGTCTCGATCACGGACCCGACCGGTGCCGTGATCGCGTGGGCGTCGAGTGGTCACGTGGGCTTCAAGGGCTCCCGCAAGTCCACCCCGTTCGCCGCGCAGATGGCCGCCGAGAACGCTGCCCGCAAGGCCGCCGAGCACGGCATGAAGAAGGTCGACGTCTTCGTGAAGGGCCCGGGTTCGGGCCGCGAGACGGCGATCCGCTCGCTGCAGGCGGCCGGCCTCGAGGTCGGCACCATCCAGGACGTGACCCCGCAGCCTCACAACGGCTGCCGCCCGCCCAAGCGGCGCCGGGTCTGAGGAACGGGGAGGAGTAAGAAGAAATGGCTCGTTACACCGGCCCCGCGACGCGTATCTCGCGTCGCCTCAAGGTTGACCTCATCGGCGGCGACCAGGCTTTCGAGCGTCGCCCCTACCCGCCGGGCCAGCACGGCCGCGGGCGCATCAAGGAGTCCGAGTACCTCCTGCAGTCGCAGGAGAAGCAGAAGGCTCGCTACACCTACGGCGTTCTCGAGCGCCAGTTCGTCCGGTACTACAAGGAAGCCGTCCGGCGTCCCGGCAAGACCGGTGAGAACCTGCTGCAGATCCTCGAGTCCCGCCTGGACAACGTGATCTACCGCGCCGGCATCGCCCGCACCCGCCGCCAGGCGCGGCAGCTGGTGAGCCACGGCCACTTCCTGGTCAACGGCCAGAAGGTGAACGTCCCGTCGTTCCAGGTCACCAAGTGGGACATCATCGACGTGCGGCCGAAGTCCATGGGCATGCTGCCGTTCGTGGCGGCGAAGGAGTCCTTCGGCGAGCGCCCCGTCCCGGCGTGGCTGCAGGTCGTCCAGTCCAACCTCCGCGTGCTGGTCCACCAGCTCCCGGAGCGTGCGCAGATCGACGTTCCGGTTCAGGAACAGCTGATCGTCGAGCTCTACTCGAAGTAGTCCGGCTTCGTCGGACGCAGGGCGGCGGCGCAACAGGTGCGCCGCCGCCGCGCCATCCCTTCGACGTCATATGGCGGGCGTCGTCTGGAAAGGAACTAGGAAGAAATGCTGATTTCCCAGCGGCCGGCTCTCGGCGAAGAGACGGTCAACGAGACCCGCTCCCGGTTCACCATCGAACCGCTGGAGCCCGGCTTCGGCTACACGCTCGGCAACTCGCTGCGTCGCACGCTGCTGTCGTCCATCCCGGGCGCGGCCGTGACGAGCATCCGCATCGACGGCGTGCTGCACGAGTTCACCACCGTTCCCGGGGTGAAGGAAGACGTCACCGACATCATCCTGAACCTCAAGGAGCTCGTGGTGTCCTCGGAAGAGGACGAGCCGGTCACCATGTACCTGCGCAAGCAGGGCCCCGGTGAGGTCACGGCGGCCGACATCGTGCCGCCGGCGGGTGTCACCGTGCACAACCCGGACCTGCACATCGCGTCGCTGAACGGCAAGGGCAAGCTCGAGATCGAGCTCGTCGTCGAGCGCGGCCGCGGTTACGTTCCGGCCCTGCAGAACAAGCAGGCGGGCGCGGAGATCGGCCGGATCCCGGTCGACTCGATCTACTCGCCGGTGCTCAAGGTGACCTACAAGGTCGAGGCCACCCGTGTCGAGCAGCGCACCGACTTCGACAAGCTGATCCTGGACGTCGAGACCAAGCCGTCGATCACGCCGCGCGACGCGGTCGCGTCGGCCGGCAAGACGCTGGTGGAGCTGTTCGGTCTCGCCCGCGAGCTGAACGTCGACGCCGAGGGCATCGAGATCGGCCCGTCGCCGCAGGAGGCGGACACCATCGCCGCCTACGCGATGCCGATCGAGGACCTGGACCTCACCGTCCGGTCGTACAACTGCCTCAAGCGCGAAGGCATCCACACGGTGGGCGAGCTCGTCTCGCGCAGCGAGGCGGACCTGCTCGACATCCGCAACTTCGGCGCCAAGTCGATCGACGAGGTCAAGCTGAAGCTCGTCGGTCTCGGCCTCGCGCTGAAGGACAGCCCGCCCGGGTTCGACCCGACCGCCGCGGCCGCGAGCTACGACGGTGAAGGCTGGTCGGAGGGTGTCGGCAGCATCGCCGACGGGATTTCGGACGGCCACGACGATGGCCAGGACTACGCAGAGACCGAGCAGCTCTGAGGCCGTGTGCCTGGACGCTGTGAGCTGAACTAGGAGAACCAATGCCCACCCCTACCAAGGGAGCCCGGCTCGGCGGGTCGTCCGCGCACGAGCGGCTGATCCTGGCCAACTTGGCCACGCAGCTGTTCGAGCACGGCAAGATCACGACCACCGAGGCGAAGGCCCGCCGGGTCCGCCCGCTGGCCGAGAAGCTGATCACGAAGGCGAAGCGGGGCGACCTGCACAACCGTCGTCAGGTGCAGAAGGTCGTCCGTGACAAGGACGTCGTGCACAAGCTGTTCGCCGAGATCGGTCCGCACTTCGCGGAGCGCGCCGGTGGCTACACCCGGATCACCAAGACGATGCCGCGCAAGGGCGACAACGCCGCCATGGCCGTCATCGAGCTGGTGGCCGAGAAGACGGTGACTTCGGAAGCCGAGCGCGCTCGCAAGACGAAGTTCGCCAAGGACGAGAAGGCCGCCGCTCCGGCTGCTGCCGAGGAGACCTCGACCGAAGAGATCACCACCGAGGCGCCCGCCGCCGATGACACGGCGACCACCGCCGCCGAGACCGAGGCCCCGGCTTCGGACGACGCGGACGCGGACGCCAAGAAGGACTGACGTCCTGACGGCCGATTCGACACCGGACGAGCCCGCCACTCCCCACGGGGAGGGCGGGCTCGTTCGTCTGCGCCTGGACGTCTCCTACGACGGCACGGACTTCTCGGGCTGGGCCCGCCAGCCGGGCCGCCGCACGGTCCAGGGGCTCCTGGAGGAGGCGCTGCGGAAGCAGCCGCCGGGAGCCGCGGTCCCGAAGTCCGTCGTCGTGGCGGGCCGCACGGACGCCGGCGTGCACGCGACCGGTCAGGTGGTCCACGTCGACGTGGTGCCCCTCGCCGGGCCATCGGGGCGGATCCCGGTGTCGCCGGAGGGCATCCCGGACCTGACGCGCATGGTGGGCCGCTGGAACCGCCTCCTGCCCGGTGACGTCCGGGTGCTGGGCGCCCGGATCGCGCCCGAGGGCTTCGACGCCCGCTTCTCGGCGATCCGCCGTCACTACCGCTACCGGGTCTCCGACGCGCCGTGGGGCGTGGACCCGTTGCGCCGCCACGACACCCTGGCCTGGAACCGTCCACTTTCGACGGACGCGATGAACGCGGCCGCGGCCGAGCTGCTCGGCCTGCACGACTTCGCGGCGTACTGCAAGCAGCGCGACACGGGCACGACGATCCGCGAGCTGCAGCGCCTGGAGTGGGCGCGGGTCGACGAGCACCTGCTGGAAGTCCGCGTCTCGGCGGACGCGTTCTGCCACTCGATGGTCCGCAGCCTGGTCGGCGTGCTGCTGCTGGTCGGCGACGGCCGCCGCACGGGCGCGTGGCCGTCGAAGGTCCTGGAGAGCGGCATCCGCGACAGCGCGGTGGCCCCGGCCCACGGCCTGACGCTGCTGGGCGTCGACTACCCGCCGGACGACGAGCTGGCCGCGCGCGCCGAGCAGACGCGGAACGTCCGCACCTCCTCCGACCTCTGAGCTCTGAGTTCTGACGAAATGAAAGCGGGTGGCTCCCCGAGGGGAACCACCCGCTTCCGCGTGTCCGGCGGAACTCAGTCGCCGCGGCGCACCGGGCCCAGGAGCTGCTGCTCCTTGCCCGTCGTCACCAGCCGCAGCGGCCGCCACAGGTTGCGGCCCAAGGCCACCACCTGGTCGTCCTGCAACGTCGTGAGCTGGCGCATCATCTGGGGCGGCAGCCGCCAGATGCGGGCCGCCAGCTCGGCCTGGCCCGCGGGGAGGCGCTGCATCAGCACCAGGTCCGCCGCGTTGGCCGTCGCGCCCGCCTGCGGGTGCAGGTACGGGAGCACGTACACCGTCGTCTGCCACGGCGAGCGGGGCGGGAACAGGTCCTGCGGGGTCGGGCCGCCGTCGGTGACCACCAGCAGCGGCGCGTCCTCCGACGGCCGCGGCAGCTCGACCGGCGACAGCCGGCGGATCTGCACCAGCGGCGACGGCCGCCCGTCGCGGCTGCCCGCCGCCCGGGAGAGCACCTGCCACTCGGTCGGGCGCCCGGTCGCGACCACCACCCACGCGCCGACCGCCATCGCGCGCATGGCCACCTGGCGGGCCAGGTACAGCCCGCCGACGAGCACGATCCGGGTCGGGGTCGAGCGCAGCGCGGAGATGGTCAGCGGCTCGCCCTTGAGACCCGAGCCGAGCACGATGCCGCCGCGGTCGCCCGAGGGGCTGATCGCGTCGAGCAGCGCCGGGTCGACCGTGAACTCCGGTGCCACGCCACTGTTCTGCCCGGCATCACGGACGCGCGAACTCATGCTGTGCCTCCGATCGGCAACGTCGCGGCGAACGCGGACACCTGCAGCCCGCGCAGCGGCGTCAGGTCCACGCCGAGCCGCTCGGACAGGCTCTGCAGCCGCTGGTCGGCGGCGTCGAGCTCACGCGGGTTCCGTGCGCTCACCCGGACCACTCCGCGCAGCCCGATCTTGCCCTCGTCGGACGCCGGGGAGATCGCCATCGCCAGCGTCGCCGACAGCGCGCGGACGCTGGTCAGCGCGTTGAGGCTGCTGGTGACCTTGCCCTTCGGCCAGCCGGTGATGGCGTAGCTCGCGTGCCCGATCCCGGCCGCGGTCACGCCGGACCAGCGCTCCTGCAACGTCACCTTGGTCGCGGACCCGGCGACGGCGGTCAGCTCCGCCGCGGAGATGCTCGCCCGCAGCAGCTCGTCCGGGTCGAGCGGCCGCGTCGGCACGCCCTGGGACTCCAGCGCGTTGCGCACCCGCGACAGCGCACCGATCAGCGCGCGGTGGGCGCCGACGACACCGCCGCCGCGCTCGCGGATCGCCGCCGGGCACCGCCGCGGGTCGAGCCGGATCGCCACCCACGTCGTGCGCCGGGCCGCCGCGGGCAGCGGGCCGAGCACCTCCATGTAGGAGCTGAGCGCCGGCGAGTCCGACGGCAGCGCCGCGCTGCCCGGGTAGCAGTGCCAGATCATCTGGATCGAGTCGAGGACCACCCCGCGGTCTTCGAGGCAGGGCGCCAGCGCCGACAGCGGCAGGCTCGGCGCGCCGTCGGCCTGGGTGATCAGCGCCGGGGCCGGCTCGACGAGCAGCACCGCGGTCCAGGTGCCGTCGTTCCAGGCGAGCCCGACCTGCTGGCGTTCGTGGTCGACGCCGTGCGCCACGACGAGGTCCGGCACGGCGATGCGGAGCAGGTTCACGCGGGCGTCGTCGGGGCCGGTGACCGTGGTCTCCTCGGCGGCCAGCTCCTCGACGGTGCTCGGCGGCAGCGGGTTCGCGACCCGGTCGTGGGCGCGGAAGGAGTAGCGCAGCGTCAGCCCGATCCACTGGGTGAACCAGCGGCCGCGGCGGCGCAGCAGTGCGACGATCAGGGCGAAGCCGACGATGCCGACGCCGACCCACTTCAGCTTCATGTCGATGGCGAGCAGCACCAGGCCGATCGCGAGGCCGACCTCGAGCACGACGAGGTTGGCCACGGGCAGCGGGCCGAGGGTGACGCCGGCGGAGCGGCGCCGCGCCGGCGGGGCCACCCGGGCCGGGCCGGACGGGGGAGTGGCGGGACCGCTGTCGTCGGGTCCCTGCGAGCCACCGGGGCCGCCACCGGGACCACCCGGGCCACCGGGGCCCCCAGGACCGCCGGGACCACCACCGCCAGGACCACCGGGACCACCCGGGCCCCCAGGCCCACCAGGGCCGCCCGGACGTCCGCCGGGGCCACCGGGAACCGGGCCGGGACCACCGGGACCGCGCGGGGGCATTCCGGGGCCGCCAGGGCCGCCACCGGGTCCACCGGGCACGCCACCGGGTCCGCCGGGAACACCACCCGGGCCGCCGGGACCACCGGGTCTGCCCGGCCGCGGCGGCGGGCCCGGCGGACGGCCACCGGGCGGCGGGGGCCCGGGCGGGCCAGGCGGACGTGGAGGAGTGGTGACGGACATCCGCGCTTTCTCTTCCCCTCGTGCTTGCTGCGTACCCGGAAGCCGGGTCCCGGGGTGCCCGACACTAGCTTGAGTTGGTAGAAACCCCACACCAGACGGTCCCCGTACGGCTATCCTGCGGAACCGTACCGCGACGGGGAGAGCTGTAGGTCGAGAATGCCATCAACACCCACGACTAAGTCTCAGGTCCAGGCGTATCAGTTCGTCCTACGGCGGATGCAGTCGGCGCTGGTCCGGCGGGACGCCGTGATGCTGCACGACCCGATGCGCACCCACACGCGGGCCACGATCGTCGGGGTGGTGCTGGGCGCGCTCGGCATGATCGTCTTCGTCGTCTGGGGCCTGCTCAGCCCGGCACCTTCGGTGCCGGCGGCCGGGAACATCGTGATCGGCGAACAGTCCGGCACGGTTTACGTCGTGGCGGCGGGCAACCCGACGAAGCTGATCCCCACGTTCAACCTCGCGTCGGCCCGGCTCCTGCTGCTGGCCCAGCAGAAGCAGTCCGGCCCGGGCGCCGGCGGCGCGCCGGCCGCGCCCGCAGCCGCCGCCGCGGCGAGTCCGGCGGCTGTGAAGAATCCCACCGTCGTTTCCGACGAGCAGCTGAAGGACATTCCGCGCGACAAACTGACCGGAATTCCGGACGGTCCGCAGCTGATCCCGACGGATTCCCAGCGCATTACCCCCAACTGGGCCGTCTGCGACCAGGTTCAGCTGGACACCTCACTGCCGAACCCCGACACGGGCCGGACCAACACCTACGTTTTCGGCGGCGTCGCGCCGAGCAGCCTCGGCGCCGAGCTGGGTGAGAACGAGGCGCTGCTGGCGAAGGCCGACAACGGGAAGACCTACCTCGTCTACCGGCTGCCGAGCTCCCGGAACCGGCCGAACGCGAACACCGTGCGCGCCGAAATCGACGTCGACAACCCGAACGACGCCGTCCGCACCGCGCTGCAGCTGCCGCCGTCGCCGCGGAAGATCACGCCGGGCCTGCTCAACGCCATCCCCGAGGTCGCCAAGCTGACGCCGCCGAAGATCCCGAACGGACAGGCCCCGGCGGACTTCGACGGCCTGACCTCCGGTGACGTCTTCGCCACCCAGCAGGCCGGCCAGCGCGAGCTGAACTACTGGGCGATCACCCCGACCGGCATCCAGCGGGTCTCCAACGCCGTCGCCGACATCATCCGCGTCGCGAAGAACGGTAGCTCCAGCAGCATCCAGACGCTGGGCCCGGACAAGCTCGCCGGCGTGAAGACCCTGCAGCCCACCGATCCGGACTACATCCCGGTCGACGACTTCCCGCGCTCGGTGCCGACGATCCTCGACGCGACGAAGAACTCGTCGGTCGCGTGCCTCGGCTGGTCGCTGACCGGGTCCGGGCCCGACCAGGACGGCCACACCTCGGTGTACGTCGACACGCAGCTGCCCGGCCAGAAGAGCACCGGCGACAAGTTCGCGCCGATGACGGTGACCACGCCGGGCCCGAACCGCGTGCCGCTCAACGGCTTCTACCTCAAGCCGGGGTTCGCCGCGGTCGTCCAGTCCGCCACCGGCAAGGCCAGCTTCGGCAAGGGCGCGATCCAGCTGATCTCCGACCGGGGCATCCGCTACAGCGTCCCGGACGCCCAGACCGCGGACGCGATCGGCCTGAACAACCGGCAGCCCGCGCCGGAGTCGATCATCGGGCTGCTGCCGACCGGGGCGTCGCTGAACACCCAGGACGTGCTGCGGCAGTTCGACTCGGTGCCGATCGACCCGAACGCCGGCAGCTACCCGACCCCGAGCAGGCAGCCGGGGAACTGAGCGGAACCGGCGGCCCCCGGCGGGCGTCCCACGCTCGAAGGCTTTTCTCGCGAGCGGAGGTGCCGTGGCCGGCTTGAAGATGGACGGCGTGGTCGTCGCCCGGTACGCCGAGACGGCCGAGGCCGCCGCGGACGACCTGGACGCGGCGGCGGCCGAGGTCGGTGGGGACGTCACCGCGGAGTCCTACGGGACGCTGGGCGCGCAGATCGGCCTCGGCGAGTCGTACGGCCGCGCGGCCGGGGCCCTGCGGCGGCAGCTGGCCGACGGCGCCGAGGCGCTGCGCTCGGCCGCGGAAGCGCTGCGGCAGGTCACGGTCCGCCACGGCGGCCAGGACGAGGAAGCCGCGGAGCTGATCAAGCGGGCCGGGAGGCTCGACGGATGACGGCCGGAACCCACCCCGCGGCCGCGGTGCCGGTGCCCGCGGGCGAGGACATCACGGCGGCGGCCGAGCCGTACCTGGCGTACCTCTCGGACCTGGCGCACGAGCTGGGCGTGCTCGACCCGGTGGAGACGTACTTCCGCCCGCTGGTCGGCCGCTGGGCCGACCTCGGCGCGGAAGCGGATCGCCTGCGGGCCGCGGCGTCGGTCGCGGGCGAGGTTTCGGCGCGCCTGGACGACCAACTCGGCCGGCTCGACGCGGGCTGGGAGGGGCGTGACGCGGACTCGTTCGTCACGTACATCCGCGAGATCGGCGCGGCGGGCGGTGACCTCCGCGAAGCGCTCGAAACACTGGCCGGCGCGCTGGACGAGATGGTGACGACCCTCCGCCACGTCGTCGTCGACCTGGTCGAGGTGCTGGTGGACGCGGCGGAGCTGACGTCGGAGACGATGCTGCTGCCCAGCGGCGGGGCCAAGCGGGCGCGGGCCCAGCTGCAGGAGACGCAGGACTCGGCGAAGGCACTGCACGAGACGGCACGGGACGTCATGGAGGCGTTCGACCGGCTGTGCAACGGCGTGGACGACCCCGACACGAAGTCCCGCACCATCGAGATCCGCCACCGGTACCCGCCGGAACGCTTCAAGCTGCACGACGACGCGCTGAACGAAGCGGGCGAGCAGGCTACGGCCTCCTCGTCGGCCGACGAGGTGATGACGCCGTCGTCGGCCGACGGCCCGGCGGAGGGGCGGCACACGGGCGCCGGAGCCCCGGACGCCGCCGACGCGCCCGCCCCGCAGCCGGCCCCCGCCCCGGACCCGGACGGCTCGGCCGGCCACAACACGTCGGGCATGCCGATGATGCCGATGATGGGCTTCGGCGCGTTCGGCGGAGGCGGCGGCGGTGGCCGTCGCCAGTCGAAGACCCGCCCGACGACGAAGCCGTCGGAACTGCTGGGCGAGCCCGGCCTGGTCGCCCCGCCGGTGATCGGCGAAGACGAAAACCCCCAGCCGAAGAAGCCGCCAGCCAAGTGACGCAAGAGGCATCACACGTGATCAGCAGGGCATCACGCGTGACTGGAGGGGCATCATTCGTGATTGGCGGGGCATCGGCGTGATGCCCCTGCAAACACACGTGATGCCCCTCTGATCACGCGTGATGCCTCTGCAAGCACGCGTGAGGCCCGCCCGATCGCGGGCGGCCGCGGGTCAGCGGCGGGTGGTGCTGGTCGGTTCCGGGCGGTTGCGGCGGATCGTGTGCATCACGAACAGCGTGATCAGCAGCGCGACCACGCCGCCGCCGGTGCCGGCCAGTGCCACGATCACCGGGGTCGGGCTGCGGTCGTTCGCCGGGGGGAGCTGGGCCAGCTGCGGGGACGGCATCGGGGCCTGCTGCCCCGCCTCCGACGGCAGGCTCTGGGTCAGCGCCGCCACCGGGTCGATGACGCCGTAGCCGACGAAGTTGTCGCGGCCGCCGGGTGCGGCCGGGTGCTGGGCCGTCTCCTTGATCCGGTTGACGATGGCCGGCCCGCTCAGCTGCGGGAACTTCGCCTTCACCAGCGCGGCCAGGCCCGCGACGTACGGCGCCGCGAAGCTCGTGCCCTGGATCTCACTGGCCTTGTCGCCGCTTTCGAAGGTCAGGTTCGCCAGGCCGTCGGACCCCTCGGCCGGGTCGAGCGAGGTGATCTTCGTGCCCGGTGCCGCGACGCCGACCCACGGGCCGTGCACGCTGAACGGGGCCACGCTGCCGGCCTGCTCCTCGATCGCGCCCACCGACAGCACGTCGTCGGCGAACCACGGCGGCGTCACGATCGTCTTGGGCTTCCTGGCGTCGGGCTGGTCGTTCTGCGGGCAGGTGTCGGTGACGTTCCCCGCCGCCGCGACGATCACGATGTTCTTCGACGCCGCGTAGTGGACCGCCGCCTGGACCTGCTGCTCGCCGGTGGTGATCGAACCGTCGGCCGTCCGGCAGTTGTCGACCGACATGTTGATGACGTCGGCTTCGTTGCGGTCGGCGATGCCGCGGATGATCTCGGCGAGGGTCTTCAGCGTGCCCGCCGTCCCGGCCTTCTCGAGCTGGCGGCCGCCGTTGGACTGGCCGGGCGACGTCCCGTCGCCCTCGCTGCTGCCGCCACCGCCGCTGCTCGGCGGCGGGGACGACGACCCGGTGGGCGGGTTGGTGCTCGAAGACGGCGTGCCGCTGGTGCCGCCCGCCGACGAGTTCTGGGTGTCGGGCTCGTAGTTCTCGCTCAGCTGGCGGTAGGACACGATGGTCGCGTCCGGCGCGACGCCGATGAACCCGACCTCCGGGTTGTCCGGCTTCGCCGCGATGATGCCGGCGACCTCGGTGCCGTGGCCGTCGCAGTCCTCGAGCCCCGGCGGCTGGCCCTTCGACGGGTTCGCGACGTACTCGCCGCCGGACTTCAGCCGGTCCTGGAACCACGGGTGCCGGGTGACGCCGGTGTCGATCACGGCCACCTTGATCCCGGCGCCGATGCCGCCCGTGGCCGCCTTGACGATCTCGTGCGCCTTCGAGATCTGGAGGTAGTCCTGGCCCCACGGCCGGTTCTTGAGCACGATGTTCTGCCCGAGGGTGCTGCGCTGGACGCAGCCCTTCGACAGCTTGTAGGCCTTGTCCGGCTTGCGCTCGTCCGGGATCAGCTTGCTGTCGTCGACCGGGGGCGGGGTCCCGAAGTAGCCGTCGGCCGGCGCGGTCTGGGCCTGTGCGGGCAGGGCGCCGAGCGGGGCGAGGACGCCGAGGGTGCCGGCGATCAGGGCCGTCGTGGTCCGCCGGGCCGCGCCGAAACGGTGTCCTGCTGACATCCTGGATTCACCCGGCCCGGTCACTTGAAGTTCAGGTGCCGCAGGGTGGTGTAGAGGTCCATCACACCGAGGGCGAGGGGCAGCACGGAGGCGATGCAGATCGCTTCGATGATCTCCACCGTGCGCCGCAGCGGCGGCGAGAACCGCTGGTTCGGGAAGATCACGCCGACCACGAGCGCGCCCGCGGCGAGCAGGATCAGCAGGCCGAAGACGTAGAGCAGGCGGTTCTGCGGGCTCGCGGTGAGCAGCCAGCCGACGGCGATCCCGGTGGCCGAGACCAGGCCCGTGGTGAGCAGGGCGATCGCCTGGCTGCCGTTGGCGTACGCGCGGGCGCGCAGCAGCAGGACGAGCGTCGCGACGACGCCGAGGATGATCCCGAACGCGCCGGGCGCGCTGGCGGCGATGACCGCCGAGACCGCCACCGTGGCACCGCAGCCGACCATCAGGCCGGTCATGTAGTTGTGCGCGATCGCCGTGCGGCGCTCGATCGCCCGGTAGTCGGGGAAGCCGGAGTCTTCCTTCAGCTCCTCGGCGTTGCTCGGCACGTGCGGGAGCGGCAGCTTCGCGAGCCAGATGGTGGCGCGCGGCAGGATCGAGATGCAGGCGAGGGCGACCGCGACGGTGCCGGCCGCGATACCGGCGGCCGGGTGCGCGACGAGCGTGCCGAACAGGAAGGCCAGTGCGCCGAAGGTGCCCGCGGTGGCCGCGGCGATGAACGTCGTGATGCCGGCGCCGATCACCATGATGCAGACCGAGGCGACGATCATCACCAGTACCGCGCCGAGCAGCAGGTTCGCCCGCAGTGACAGCCCGGGCACGATGTAGAAGCCGCTGACGAAGGCCAGCGGCAGCCCGCCCGCCGCGGCGATCAGCACGCCGGTCGCTTCGGCCTGGTAGCCCTTGGCGAGCGTGGCGCCGACGGCCACGCAGGCGATGGCGCCGATGCCGCCGGCGATGGCCGCGCCCAGCGCGCTGCCGCCGTAGAAGGAACCGCTCATGAACAGCGCGACGGCGGCGGCGAAGAGGGCCAGGCCGCCGGCGACGTGCCCGAAGCGGTTGGCCGTTTCCTTCGTCCACGGCCGGAAGCTGTCCGGGGATGATTCGGCGATGGCGTCGACGACGTCGTCGTACAGCGGTGGCGGCGGGTTTTCGTTGCGCTTGCGCAGCTGGAGCAGCTCACCGTCGACGACGCCGAGCGAGGCCAGCGTGCGGCTCGGGTCGAGCGGGGCGTCGCCGAGCTTGGCCAGCGCCCAGCCGCCGTGCCGGGCCCCGCCGTCGGGCGAGGTCTCCTTGGCCATGTCCAGCAGCATCGGCAGCAGATCGGCCACCGCGACGTCGGCGGGCAGCGCGACGTCGATCCGGGTGGACGGCGCGACGACCGTCACCCTGCTGAATACTGTCGTGCCCGTAGCCACTGCACTGCCCCCGCTCGGTCGATGCTGCTCCCGGGGAACTTATACCGAACCCCGGCGCGGGCATCATCGAACGTCCGAAATTCACCGGCCACCACAGGTCGCGGCGCCGAGACCGACATTACTGCCGGTGCCGGGCCGTACACTCGCCTGACGACGATCGGGCAGCGTTCCCGGGCGGTTCCGGCATCCGGCGGAATTCCCGCGGGGCGTTCGATAGGTTGGGTGCGCACACCTTGCGCGGTGGCCGCCATCGTCGAGTGTTGAATGAGGGGTCCTTCGATGAGCACGCTGCAGTTCAAGAAGTCGCCGCGGCTGGCGGCACCGCGCCCACCCGGCGGCGAGGTGCACCTCGAGCCGCCGCCCGAGGTGCCGCGCGTCATCCCCGGCAACATCGTCATGAAGGCGCTTCCGGTCGTCATGATCGTCGCGTCGCTCGGGATGATGGTCTTCATGTTCCAGGCCTCCAACCGGAACCCGATGATGATGGCCATGGGCGGCATGATGGTCGTCGGGACGCTCGGGATGATGGCCGGCGGTGGCGGCAAGGGCGGCGGTGCCAAGCGCGCCGAGATGGACGAGGACCGCAAGGACTACCTGCGTTACCTGGGCCAGATGCGCGACCGCGCCCGCGAGGCGATGGTCGACCAGCGCGCCGCGCTGGAGTGGGTGCACCCGGACCCGCAGTCGCTGTGGTCGCTGGCCGCGAGCCGCCGGATGTGGGAGCGCCGCCAGAACGACCAGGACTTCCTGCACCTGCGCGTCGGGCGCAGCTCGCACCGCCTCGCCACGCGGCTGGTCCCGCCCCAGACCGGGCCCGTCGACGAGCTGGAGCCGATCGCCACCCTCGCGCTGCGCCGGTTCGTGCGCGCGCACTCGATCGTGCCGGACCTGCCGACCCAGATCACCCTCCGCGGGTTCGCCGCGGTCAGCATGCAGGGCGACCGCGCGCTGACCCGCGGCCTCACCCGCGCGATGCTCGCGCAGCTGGTCACCTTCCACAGCCCCGACGACGTGCTGATCGCGGTCGCCACCGCGGGCCGGGCGAAGGAGGAGTGGGAGTGGGCGAAGTGGCTGCCGCACGTGCAGCACCCCACGCTGTCCGACGGCATCGGCCAGCTCCGCATGATGGCCGGTTCGCTCGCCCAGATCGAGGACTGGCTCGACGAAGAACTGCGTGACCGCCAGCGGTTCTCCCGCAACGCCACCCCGGCGCCGGACCAGCCGCACGTCGTGATCATCATCGACGACGCCGAGGTCACCCGCGAAGAGCAGATCGTGCTGGAGGAGGGCCTGGTCGGCGTCACGCTGGTCGACCTGTCCGACTCCCTCGGCAACCTCGCCGCCCGCCGCGGCCTCCGGCTGGTCGTCGAGGCCGACAGGCTGGGTGCGCGCAGTGCCGGCGGCGTCGAGTGGTTCGGCCGCCCGGACACGCTGAGCCTGGTCGAGACCGAGTCGCTGGCGCGGCTCATCTCGCCGTACCGGGTCGGCGGTGCCGCGGGCCAGGACGTCGGCGACGAAGAGCCGCTGCTGTCCAACCCGTCGCTGCTGGAGCTGCTCGGTATCCCGGGTGACCCGATGACGTTCGACGTGCAGCAGGCGTGGCGGCCGCGGCCGATCCGTGACCGCTACCGCGTCCCGTTCGGCGTCGGCGAGTACGGCCAGCCGGTGGAGCTGGACATCAAGGAAGCCGCCGCGGAAGGCATGGGCCCGCACGGGCTGTGCATCGGCGCGACCGGTTCCGGCAAGTCGGAGTTCCTCCGCACGCTGGTGCTGGGCCTGCTGGCGACGCACTCCTCGTCGACGCTCAACTTCGTCCTCGTCGACTTCAAGGGTGGTGCGACGTTCCTGGGCCTGGACAAGGCCCCGCACGTCTCCGCGGTCATCACCAACCTCGCGGACGAGGTCACCCTGGTCGACCGCATGAAGGACGCGCTGGCCGGGGAGATGAACCGGCGGCAGGAAGCGCTGAAGAACGGCGGCAACTTCAAGAACGTCTGGGAGTACGAGAAAGCGCGGGAAAACGGCGCGGACCTCGACCCGCTGCCCGCCCTGTTCATCGTCTGCGACGAGTTCTCCGAGCTGCTGAGCGCGAAGCCGGACTTCATCGACCTGTTCGTCGCGATCGGCCGGCTGGGCCGGTCGCTGCAGATGCACATGCTGCTGGCTTCGCAGCGCCTCGAAGAAGGCAAGCTGCGCGGTCTCGACTCGCACCTGTCGTACCGGATCGGCCTCAAGACGTTCTCTGCGGCGGAGTCGCGCGCCGCGATCGGCGTGCCGGACGCGTTCGAGCTGCCGTCGGTCCCCGGTGGCGGGTACCTGAAGTTCGACACCTCGACGCTGGTGCGGTTCAAGGCGTCCTACGTCTCCGGTCCGTACCGGCCGGCCGGGTTGAAGGCGGCGGGTCCGGCGGCGACCGTGGTCCGCGCGGACAAGCGGCCGCAGCTGTTCGTCCCGGACTTCGTGGAGCTGCCGAAGGAGCCGGAGCCGCAGCTGATCGAGGCGCCGGTGCAAGAGCAGCGGCAGTCGGAGGAGGCGGTCGAGCCCAGCGAGCTGGACGTCATCGTCTCGCGCCTGGTCGGGCAGGGCCCGCCGGCGCACGAGGTGTGGCTGCCGCCGCTGAAGGACCCGAACTCCCTCGACACGCTGCTGCCGAACCTGAACCCGACCGACGACCGCGGCCTGTCCCCGGTGGGCTACTTCGGCAACGGGCGGCTGCAGGTGCCGCTGGGCATCATCGACCGGCCGTACGAGCAGCGCCGCGACCCGCTGTGGGCGGACTTCTCCGGCGCGTCCGGGCACGGCGTGATCGTCGGCGGCCCGCAGACCGGCAAGTCGACCATGCTGCGCACGCTGATCATGTCGATGGCGCTGACCCACACCCCGGAGGAGGCGCAGTTCTACTGCCTCGACCTCGGTGGTGGCACCCTGGCCGGTCTGGCGGACCTGCCGCACGTCGGTGGCGTGGCGGTGGCCCGGCGCGAGCCGGACAAGGCGCGGCGGATCGTGGCCGAGCTGACCACCCTGCTCACCGAGCGGGAAGGCCGGTTCGGGGCGATGGGCATCGACTCGATGACCGAGTTCCGCAACCGCAAGCGCCGCGGGGAGATCCGCCCGGAGCAGGACCCGTTCGGGGACGCGTTCCTGGTGGTGGACAACTGGCGGGCGCTGCGGGACGACTTCGAAGAGCTCGAGACCACGATCACCCGGCTGGCCACGCAGGGTCTGTCCTACGGCGTGCACGTGATCATCGCGGCGAACCGGTGGGCCGACATCCGCCCGGCGATCAAGGACATGCTGGGCACCCGGTTCGAGCTGCGCCTGGGTGACCCGACCGAGTCCGACATCGACCGGCGGGTGGCGGTGAACGTCCCGGCCGGGCGGCCGGGACGCGGCCTGACCCGCGAGAAGCTGCACATGCTCGGCGGGCTCCCGCGGATCGACGGCTCCAGCGACCCGGAGACGGTCGCGGCCGGCGTGGCGGACGCGGTGGCGAAGATCAAGGGTGCCTGGCGCGGGCGCCCGGCGCCGCAGGTGCGGCTGCTGCCGGAGCTGATCACCTACGAAGAGGTGCTCAAGCTCGACTCCGCGCGGGATTCGAAGCTGATCCCGATCGGGGTCAACGAGGAGGACCTGCAGCCGATCTACCTCGACTTCAACGCCGAGCCGCACTTCTACGCCTTCGCCGACGGCGAATCGGGGAAGACGAACCTGCTGCGGCAGATCGCCCGGGGCATCTCGGAGCGCTACTCGGCCAAGGAAGCGCTGATCCTGCTGGTCGACTACCGGCGCACGATGCTCGGGTTCATCCAGGGCGACTCGCTGCTGGGGTACGCGGTGTCGGCCGCGCAGCTGGACAGCATGGTCGGCGACGTCTTCAACTCGATGACCCGGCGCCTGCCGGGTCCGGACGTCACGCAGGAGCAGCTGAAGACCCGCTCGTGGTGGAAGGGCCCGGAGCTGTTCATCCTGGTCGACGACTACGACCTGGTGGCCACCTCGACCAACAACCCGCTGCGGAAGATCTCCGACTTCCTGCCCCAGGCCAAGGACGTCGGCCTGCACCTGGTGGTCGTGCGGCGCACCGGTGGCGCGTCCAAGGCGATGTACGACCCGGTCATCGGCAAGCTCAAGGAAATCGCCGCGCCGGGCATGGTGATGAACGGCTCCCGCGACGAAGGCGCCCTGGTCGGCAACATCAAGCCGTCCGCGATGCCGCCGGGCCGGGGCAACCTGCTCACCCGCAAGAGCGGCAAGCAGCTCATCCAGGTCTCGTGGATCAACCCCGACTAGGCACGGCGGCGGGGCGCGCCACGGCGGAGGGTAGGTTCCTCCCCGAGCGCGCGTCCCGCCGGCCGCGCGCGGGGGAGCACGAACACAACTGCGGGAGCTGCTGGTGACGGTCCGGGTTGCGGTGGACTTCGGGACATCGAGCACCTGCGTCGTCGCCTCGGTGAACGGGCGCGAGCCGCAGGTCGTGGTGATCGACGGCCAGCCGCTGATGTCCTCGGCCGTCTTCGCCGCGGCGGACGGCACGCTGTTCGTCGGCCAGGAGGCCGAGCGGCAGGCGGCCGTCGACCCGTCGCGGTACGAGCCGAACCCGAAGCGGCGGATCGACGAAGGCGAGCTGCTGCTCGGTGACAGCGTCCTGCGCGTCACCGACGTCGTGCACGCCGTGCTGGGCCGCGCGGTCTCCGAGGCCCGCCGGCTGGCCGGTGACGCCGAGGTCGACCTGCTCGTGCTGACCCACCCGGCGGACTGGGGCGCGATCCGCACCCGGCTGCTGCGGCAGGCCGCGGGCGGGCTGGCGCGCGAGGTCGCGCTGGTACCGGAGCCGGTCGCGGCGGCGGTCTACCACGCGGCGACGTTCGCGCCGCAGGACGTGACCAACGACCGCACCGTCGAGTTCAGCGGCCGCCCCGGCGACGCGCTCGCGGTGCTGGACCTCGGCGGCGGCACGGTCGACGTCAGCGTGGTGCGGCGGCTGCCGCCGGACACCGCGCGGGACCGGGCCGGCCGTCCGCAGCGCGGCGGCTTCCAGGTGCTCGCCACCCGGGGCGACCCCGGCTTCGGCGGCGCGGACATCGACCAGGCGCTGCTGGAGCACGTCGGCTCGCTCGTCGCGGGCGCGGACCCCGACGCGTGGCGCCAGCTGGTCGAAGGCCGTGAGCTCACCGACCGGCGCCGCCGCCGCGTGCTGCGGCAGGACGTGCGGGGCGCGAAGGAGACGTTGTCGCGGCACGCCTACACCGACGTGCCGATGCCGCCGCCGTTCGCGGACGCGCACGTCACCCGCGAAGACCTCGAGCGGCTGATCGCGGCCCCGCTGGGCCGGGCCGTCGAGCTGACGGTCGCCGCGATCGGTGACGCCGGTCTCCGGCCGAAGCAGCTCACGGCGATCTTCCTGGTCGGCGGGTCGAGCCGGATCCCGATGATCTCGCGGCTGGTGCACGAGCGCACCGGCGTCGTGCCGACGAGCCTCGACCAGCCCGAGACGGTCGTTGCCCGCGGCGCGCTGCGGGCGGTCCTGGTGGACCCGGACCGCACCGGCGCGCTGCCCGGCGAGGCGATGGCCCGGCTCGGTGCGGCCCCGGGTGGCGCACTCGGTCCGGCGGCGCAGCGCACGGAGGTCGTCCGCCCGGGCGACGTCGCGCCCCGCCCCGCGCCGCAGCGCCCGGCACCGGGTGGTTTCCCTAACCGGACGGCGTCGCCACCCCCGTCACCGCCGGGTGGCCAGCCGGTGGCCCGGCCGTGGTCGCCGCCGTCCGGCCCGCCCGGGCGGCCGAACCCGCAGGGCCCGGCCACCGGGCCGCGGCCCGCGCCCGAACCCGAGAAGAAGAACCGCCGGAAGCTGTGGGGTGTCGTCGGGGTCGCGGTGGTCGTGGTGGCCGCGCTCGTCGTCGCCGGGATCTTCGTGTTCAAGGACTCCGGGACCCAGGCGGAGAGCGGCCGGACGCTCTCGCAGTACGACTTCCGGTTCGTCGCCCCGGAGGACTGGGTCCAGACCGACGACCGGGTCGCCGAGAAGCAGGTCGTGATCCACCCGCAGGAGTCCCGGGACGGCAACGACCTCGTGGTCGCGCAGGAATACGTGATGGACTACGACGCGACCGCGGACCCGCAGAAGCTCGTCGACGAGCTCCGGCGGCTCGCCGAAAGCCGGCCGGACCGCTGGAGCGCGTACAACCCCAGCCTGTCCTACGCCGGCAAGACGGTGATCGGGTACCACGAGAGCAAGCCGGACCGGCCCGATCTCCAGGTCGACTGGTACGTCGTGGCGAAGGGCCGGATCCGCGTCCACGTCGGCTGCCAGTACGCCACGGCCCCGCTGCGGGACCGGGTCGCCGCCGCCTGCGCGCAGGCCGTGCGCACGGTGGAAATCCTCAACTGAGAGGAGGGCACGCGGTGCCGTCCGAAGAATTCGAGAGCGCCGCGGCGTCCTTCAAGCGCATCGGCCAGGACGCGGTGACGTACGCGCGTCGCGTCGCCGGGAACGCGAAGGCGCGCAACCAGCGGCACCACAGCGAAAACGCCGACCTCCTGAAACGCAGCGGCCGCGGCGCGAAGTCCGGCGATCCGACCCCCGGCACGCTGCGCGCGGCCGCCGAACGGTTCCGCCGGGCACGGGGGCTCGCGGTTCCCGCGGTTCCCGATCCGGTTCCTTCGCGTTCGCAACCTGCCGCCCGGGCCCCTCGAACGGGTGACGACGACGAAGACTTTTCCCAGATGCGAATCATGCAGCGCGATCAGTGAAACCGCGGCAGCGGTTGCTGTGCGCGTGCTAATCCCGCTGGTGGGGGACACGTTTTCGGGTGATGCGCCACCGGTTCGGGCCGTGGCCGGGATACGCGTGGCGATCGGTTCCCCCGGCGGGCGTTAACGCAAGCAACTACTTCGGGGCAAACCACGACAAGGGGGAACCGGACATGGCAATGTCTGCGTCGTAGGGCCGTACGAACGAACAAGCTTGGTTGCGGCCAACCATCACACTTCAGAAGGGGGCCGGTATGAGCGGGCCTGGTTTTGCAGGGACAGTCCAGCAGTTCACCGATTCCGAGGCTCGGGTGACCGAGGTCCGGGCGCAGATGGACACCAACCTCGCGACGCTGCGCGACCGCATCGAGGCCACCCGCGCCGGCTGGCAGGGTGAGGCGAAGCAGGCGTTCGCGAACGTGATGCACCGCTTCGACGAGGACGCCCGCGGCATGGCGCAGGCCCTGCAGCGCATCGGTGAGCTCCTCAAGGAAGCCGGTTCGAAGTACGAGCGTTCCGAGCAGCAGCAGCAGGAGATCCTGCGCGCCGTGAACGCGGGCTTCGACAAGCTCGGCTGATTTCCCTTCCACCCACACACTTTCTCTCACAAAGGAGCGCACCATGCCTGATGGCGCCGGAATTGTCGTTGATTACGCCACCATCCGCGCGGCGGCGGACGACTGCACGCAGACCGGTGGCGAGCTGCAGGCCGCCTTCGACCGGCTGAAGGACGACCTCAAGCCGCTGGTCACCACCTGGACCGGTTCCGCGAAGGAGCAGTACGACGCTGCCCAGCGCACCTGGGACCAGAAGTTCGAGGACCTGAAGCAGGTTCTCGCGCAGATCGCGGCCGTGCTGCCGGAGATCGCCGACGGTTACCAGCAGACGGACAGCGCCGTCGAAGGCCTGTTCTGAGCCGGTAGCCCCGGAAACCACGGCGGGCCCGCACTCCGGTGCGGGGCCCGCCGTTTTCTGTTTCCGGCCAAGGGGGAATCGGCGCTCGCGGGATGGGTTCGCGCCCGGGGGAGAGAGTTCGCGTCCGCGCCGCGGTGGTTTCGTTCGGTGGCAGGCGCGAGCGGGGTGGTCTTCCCGGCGCCTGCGCCGCGGCGGTTTCGCTCGGCGACAGGCGAAAGCGGAGTGGTTTCCCGGCAGAGCCCGAGCCATCCACGCCGGGGCTGCTCAGCCGCTGCCGGGGCTCAGTGCGGGGCGCCGACCTCGTACTCGGGCCGGTCGTTGAGCACCCGGACCGTCACCTTCTTCTGCTGCCCGCCGATGGTCACCGTGCAGTCGAACGTCGTGCCGTTCTGCGCGGCCTCGTTCGCCGGGCACTGCGCGTTCTTCACGTCCGGCTCGCCGTAGTTCTCGTTCAGGACCTTCACCACACCGTCCTGAAGGGACTGTTGCTCCAGCACGTCCCCGCGGAACGCCCCCAGCAGCCACGCCGCGCCGCCGCCGAGTGCCAGCACCAGCACCGCGGCCAGCGCGATCAACAGCGGCTTCTTCGACTTCGGCTTCTTCGCCGGCTCGGCCGGGAACGCACCCAGACCGCCGTACTGCGAAGGCTGGAACCCGCCGCCGTACTGCGGCTGCCCGTGGCTCGGAGCCGGCGTCGGCTGGGACGGCGGCTGCCACGGCCCGCTCTGCTGCCCGGGCTGCCACGGCCCGGAGAACGAACCCGACGGCGGCCCCTGCTGCTGCCACGCGCCGGTGTAGGAGCCGGTGCCCGGGTCGTGCTGCTGCTGCCACTGCCCGGCGTGCGGGCCGGTCGCCTGCTGCTCGGGCTGCCACGCGCCGGGCTGCGGTGCGGGCCCGGCGGCGGGCGGCTGCCACCACTGCTGCGGCTGCTGCGGGTCGGGCGGCTGGGTCATCGGAGATCACCTCGGGTCGTGGTCACGCTTCAGCTGCCCTGGGCTTCGCCGAGACGCTGGTAGAAGGCGTCCATCGCCGCCCGGTCGGGCAGCACCGTGATCTGGCTCGCGTCCGGCAGCTTCGGCATGTCCTGCAGGCTCGCCTTGCCGGTGAACCGGAACTCGTACTTGAGCTCGAGCTGGTGGCCGTCGCCGGCGAACTTGGCCTCCATCACGAAGGAGGCGAGGCTGCCGTCCGGATTCAGCGTGATCGTGGCCGGGACGGCGGCCTTCTTCAGCTCGGGTCCGACCTGGCCGGTGATGCTCGGCGGCAGGATCTCGACCTTGTTCTCGACGAAGATCCCGAACGGCACGTTCACCGTCAGCGCGGTCTTGCCGTCGCCGAGGCTCTTCGCCCCGCGGACGGCCCGCTTGTCGGCCTTGTACGCCTCGACGGTCGAGTCGGCCATCCGGCACGGCGTCAGCACCCCGCCCCAGGCGCACGGCAGCACCAGCCCGCCCTCCGGCTTCGGCATCGACACCCACGCCGTCGGCGAGACGCCCTTCTGCACGTACATCGGGCCGAGGTAGGTGTACTCGACCGCGCCCTCGGCCGGCGTGTACGTGTCGATGATCTCGTCCGGGTTCTTCTGCGACCGGTGCCGCACCGCGCGGCTCTCCGGGCTGCCGGTGCGCGCCGACGTCACGGTGCTGTGGATCCACTTGTCGTCGAACTTGAAGTAGGCGTCCAGCGAGTTGGTGACGTCGCGCGTGTCGGTGATGGCGTCGCCGAGCTTGCCGATCACCTGCTCGAACTTGGCGCCGACGTAGTCCGCCGCGTCGTCGCCCTTCGGCAGCGCGGTGCCGGCCTTGGCCTGGCCGCACGCGCTGACCAGGGCCAGCAGGGCGCCAAGGACGAAGATCGCCGTCGGTCGTTTGCTCATGCCGTCCCCTGCTCGCCTGGTGCCGCCCGGATGGCCCCATCCTCGCCCGCCGAGGCGGCGCGTGCAGGCGCTTCGGCGGGAAAATCCGGTAGAGTCCCGGCTGCGCCAGGGCCGCTCGGAGCCTAGTATGGGCGCTTCCACCACCCCCGATGCGCGGGTGCGGTGACGGTGGGGGTATCTTCATATGTCGTTGTGCGCTGCGGCGCGTAAGCGCTAGGCCCGCACAGAACCCACACGCAATGTTGACGACGAGGTAGACCCTTGCCCACGTACAGCCCCAAGCCCGGCGACGTCACTCGTGCCTGGCACGTGATCGACGCCGAGGATGTCGTGCTCGGACGGCTGGCGACCGAGGTCGCCACGCTGCTGCGCGGCAAGCACAAGCCGACCTACGCCCCGCACGTGGACACCGGTGACTTCGTCATCATCGTCAACGCCGAGAAGGTCGCGCTCACCGGAAACAAGCGCGAGCAGAAGTTCGCGTACCGGCACAGCGGTTACCCGGGCGGTCTGCGGAAGCGCTCGTTCGGCGAGCTGCTGGACTCCAAGCCCGAGCACCTTGTCGAGAAGGTCGTCAAGGGCATGCTGCCGAAGAACAAGCTCGGCCGTGCCCAGGCGAAGAAGCTGAAGGTGTACGCCGGCCCGCAGCACCCGCACGCCGCGCAGCAGCCGCAGGCGCGCGAGATCACCAAGATCGCGCAGGTCGCGCAGTGAGTGAGGAACAGTCTGTGACCAGCACCGAGACCCCCGAGGTCGTCGAGGCCGCTGAAGTGTCCGAGGCGACCGAGACCGGCGCCGTCGCGACCAGCGAGACCCCCGCCGCGCCGCGTCCGTCGCGTGCCGCCGGCGGCAACGCGCAGACCGTCGGCCGCCGCAAGGAAGCCGTCGTCCGCGTGCGGGTCGTCCCGGGCACCGGTGAGTTCAAGCTCAACGGCCGCACCCTCGAGGAGTACTTCCCGAACAAGGTGCACCAGCAGCTCATCCGCGAGCCGCTGGTCACGGTCGAGAAGCCGGACTCGTTCGACATCTTCGCCAACCTCAAGGGCGGCGGCGTTTCGGGTCAGGCCGGCGCGCTGCGCCTGGCGATCGCCCGTGCGCTCGTCGAGGTCGACGCCGACGACCGCCCGGCCCTCAAGAAGGCCGGCTTCCTGACCCGTGACGCGCGCGCCACGGAGCGGAAGAAGTACGGCCTCAAGAAGGCCCGCAAGGCCCCGCAGTACAGCAAGCGCTGATCGCGCCCTCAGGCGCAACCCACCGGAGCGCCCATCCGTCCATCGGATGGGCGCTCCGGCGTTTTTCGGGACCCGGCGGTTCTGCCGGTCGTTGTGTCGTTTCCGCGGGCCGGAGCGACACTCAAGGGGTGGGGGAAGGCGGTCCGTCAGGGTCGCTAGGTTGTCGTGGTCATTCCACAAGGAGGTCGATCGATGGCACGCCTGTTCGGGACCGACGGGGTCCGTGGCCTGGCCAACGCCGAGCTGACGCCGGAGCTGGCGCTGGCGCTGGCGGCCAGCGCCGCCCGCGTGCTGGCCGCGCACGACCGCTCGCACCGGCCGGTCGCGGTCGTCGGCCGTGACCCGCGCGCCAGCGGCGAGATGCTGGAAGCCGCGGTCGTGGCGGGCCTCACCTCCGCCGGCGCCGACGTGCGCCGCGTCGGGGTGCTGCCGACGCCGGCCGTCGCCTACCTGGTCGGCGCGCTCGAGGCCGACCTGGGCGTGATGATCTCCGCGTCGCACAACCCGATGCCCGACAACGGCATCAAGCTCTTCGCCGCGGGCGGGCACAAGCTCCCCGACGGCATCGAGGACGAGATCGAGGCCGGCCTCGCGGACGGCAAGGTCCGCCCGACGGGCGCCGGCGTGGGCCGCGTCACCGACGTCGAGGACGCCCTCGACCGCTACGCCGCCCACCTGGTCGACGCGACGCCGCACCCGCTCGCCGGGCTGAAGGTCGTCGTCGACTGCGCGAACGGGGCGTCGTCGGCCGCCGCGCCCGAGATCTACCGCCGGGCGGGTGCCGAGGTCGTCGCGCTGTTCGCCGACCCGGACGGCGTCAACATCAACGAGCACTGCGGCTCGAACCACCCGGAGAAGCTGCGCAAGGCCGTCGTCGAGCACGGCGCGGACCTCGGCATCGCCCACGACGGCGACGCCGACCGCTGCGTGGCCGTCGACTCCGCCGGCGAGCTGGTGGACGGCGACCAGATCATGGCGGTCCTGGCGCTGGCCCTGGCCGAGACCGGCGAGCTGACCAAGGACACTCTGGTCGCGACGGTGATGAGCAACCTCGGCCTGCACCTGGCCATGAAGGCCCACGACATCACCGTGGTGACCACCGCGGTCGGCGACCGTTACGTGCTGGAGGAGCTGCGCGCGAGCGGCTTCGCCCTCGGCGGCGAGCAGTCCGGCCACGTGGTGCTGCCGGCCCACGCCACGACCGGCGACGGCCTGCTGACGGCGCTGCGCCTGATGAGCCGCATGGCGGAGACGGGCAAGTCCCTCGCCGACCTGGCGGCCGTGATGAACCGCCTGCCCCAGGTCCTGGTGAACGTCCCGGTAGCGGACAAGGCGGCGGTCGCCCAGTCCGCCGAGGTCCGCGACGCGATCGGAGCGGTCGAGGCCGAGCTGGGCGAGGAGGGCCGCGTGTTGCTGCGCCCGTCGGGCACCGAGCAGCTGGTCCGCGTGATGGTCGAGGCCCCGGCCCAGTCCACGGCCCAAGCGGCAGCCGACCGCCTGGCCGGCGTGGTTTCAGCCGTCTCCTGACGCGAGGGTGACCACGGCCCGCTCCGGGCCGTGGAACACCGGGTGGGTCTTCCAGCGGACTTCGCCGACCCGGCAGCCGACGGCAAGGACCTTCGCCAAAGCGGCGAGTGCGATCTCGCCCTCGGCCACCGCCACCCCCGAGCCGGGGCAAGCGTGCCGTCCCAGGCCGAACGGCAGGCCGTCGGCGAGGGAGATCGCCACCGGGCCGTCCGGGCCGAAGCGCAGCACGTACCGGGCCGGGCAGATCGCCGTCACCAGCTCGCGCACGGTCCGCGGCCCCGAGGTCGCGAGTTCGAGCCCCGCGCCGGCCAGGAAGTTCAGCGAGTTCTCGTACGCCGCGTGGGCCAGCACCACGGGTGTGAACATCAGCTCGTCCTCGTCGAGCCGGCCGGCCGCGTGCGCCTCCCGCAGCGCTGTCAGGCCGCCCGGCCCGGCCGGGGTCCGGCTCAGCTGGACCGCGAGCCGGAACGCCGACGCCTGCCCGGCCCGGTCGACGCCGCCGAAGACGTCGAGGTTCGCCGTCGTCGCCTCGAGGTGGTCCAGGAAGACCTCGTCGAGCGGAACGCCCAGCAGCGCCGACGTCACCGCCCCCGCCACCGGCCGCGCGAAGCCGCGCACCAGGTCGAACGACGTCCCCAGCCCGGCCACCGTCGTCTCGATCGACGTCCGCAGCTCGGCCGGGACCGGCTCCAGGCCGGCAATGATCTCCCGCAGCACCGCGCGCAGGCGGGTGTGGTCTTCGCCGTCCCGCAGCAGCACGCTGGGCGAGCCCCCACCCGGATCCGACGTCAGCTCCGCCGACCGCAGGGCACGGGCGCACGCGTCGCGGCCGGTGACCACCCCGATGCCGTGCCGTTCGAACTCGTCCATCGCTTCGACACGGTAGGGCAGGATGGGGCCGTGCCGCCCGCAGCCGTCCCGGAAGACGTCCTGGCCACGCCGTTCACGGACCACCTGCTCCGCAACGCCGCCGTCGACCGGCCCGCGTTCACCTGCCGCACCTTCCCCGGACCCACCGACCACACGCTGACCTGGCCGCAGCTGCTGGGCCGGGTCCGCGGGGTCGCCCGCGAGCTGCGGCGTGTCACCCATCCGGGCGA
The DNA here is from genome assembly GCF_040610315.1 of Amycolatopsis sp. NPDC004169. Lineage (NCBI taxonomy): Bacteria > Bacillati > Actinomycetota > Actinomycetes > Pseudonocardiales > Pseudonocardiaceae > Amycolatopsis > Amycolatopsis sp. NPDC004169. Next base: position 15,786 of record NZ_JBEXMD010000004.1, on the reverse strand, counting down.
CCGGGTGGCGATCGTCGCCCGGCAGGACCTCGGGTACGTCACCGCCTTCCTCGGGACGCTCTACGCCGGGCGCGTCGCGGTGCCGCTGCCGGTCCCGTCCGGCCGCACCGGCCGCGCCCGGATCGACGCGGCCTTCGCCGACGCCACTCCGGCGGCCTGCCTGACTTCGAAGGCCTTCCTGGACAAGGTCCCGCCGGTCACCGCCCTCGCCGTCGAGGAGATCGAGCCCGACGCCGCCGAGCCGCCCGCGAAGGTGGCGATGACCGACCCGGCGTACCTGCAGTACACGTCCGGCTCGACGCGCCGCCCCGCCGGCGCGGTGATCTCGCACCGCGCGCTGGTGGCCGCCTGCTGGCAGACCACGCGCTGCTACCACGCCGACGCCGGCACGCCGCTGGCCGGCTGGGTGCCGTTCTTCCACGACATGGGCCTGGTCCTGCTCATCGGCACGCCCGTCTTCCTCGGCTCGCGGTCGGTCTTCTTCACGCCGATGGAGTTCGTGCGCGACCCGCTGCGCTGGATCCGCCTGCTGGCCGAACTCCCCGGGGTCGTCACCGCCGCGCCGAACTTCGCCTTCGACCTGGCGGCCGAAGCGGCGGGGAAGCTCGAAGCCGTCGACCTCTCGCGAGTGAACGCGGTCCTCAACGGCAGCGAGCCGGTCCGCGCGGCCACCGTCGAGGCGTTCGAGCGGGCCTTCGCCCCCTTCGGGCTGCCGCGCGCGGCCCAGAAGCCGTGCTACGGCCTGGCCGAGGCCACGGTGTTCGTGACGAGCGCGGGCGACGAAGGGCCGACGATCACCGAGTTCGACGGCGAGCCGCGGGTGTCTGTCGGGCGGCCGTACGGCCAGCGCCTCCGCATTGTCGACAAAGAGATCCAGGTGTCCGGGCCCAACGTCGCCGACGGTTACTGGGGCCGGGACGACGTGCTCGCCCCGGACGGCTGGCTGCGCACCGGCGACCTCGGCTTCGTCCACGACGGCGAGCTCTACGTCACCGGACGGCTCAAGGACCTGATCATCGTCGACGGCCGCAACCACCACCCGCAGGACATCGAAGCCACCGTCGAGGCCGCGCACCCGGGCATCCGACGCGTGGCCGCGTTCGCCGTGCGGGACGGCCACGGCGAAGGCGTCGCGGTGGTGGCCGGGTGCCTCACCCCGGACGAGTCGGTCGAGACGGCCGTGCGGCGGGCCGTCTCCGCGGCCCACGACCTGCCGCTGCGGGCCCTGTGGCTGGTGCGGCCGGGCGAGGTGCCGCGCACCTCCAGCGGCAAGGTGTCCCGCGCCGCCGCCCGCGAACGCTGGTGGGGCGAGAATGACCGGCATGGCTGACCCGGGCACCTACGTCGACGAGATCCGCCGGATCATCTGCTTCACGCTGCAGATCCCGCCCGAGCGGCTCACCGACACGACCCCGTTCGACGACCTCGGCCTGACGTCCCGCCAGCGGATTCAGCTGCTGTCGAGGGTCGAGGTGACCTACGGCGTCTCGGTCGACATCGACGAGCTCGACCGGCTGGTGGACGTCCGCGGCGTCGCCGAGGTGATCTCCGAGGCGGTCGCGGCGCAGCACGCGGGCGGCTGACTCCCGGGCGGGTGCAGTTCGCGGAAGCCCAGGTGAGCCGCCCGGGCGGACGCTAGACTTCTGTGTGCATCTGCGACGGCACCGAATGGTGTCCGGGCGCGTCACAGTCCCGGAAACACTGGGGACCTGTGGGATCGAAGGGGGCAGCGACCATGCCGGACGGCTACGAAGCGAGTTCGGAGGCGATGACACGGGCGCAGATCCGCCTGGCGGACGTCGCCGACGACCCGGCGAGCGAAGCGAAGAAGGTCGCGCCGACCGAAATCGTCGCCGCGGACTTCGGTCGAGTGCACCAGGAGAGCTTCGGCAAGTACAAGGCCGGGATGGACGAGATCGGCGCGGGCATGACCGGGCTGTCGAACGCCCTGCTGAACCTGGGCAGCGGGATCGGGACGGCCGGTGCCAAGTACACCGCGCAGGAAGCGAACGCCGGCGCGTCGGCGAACCAGGCCGGGGGTAACCGCTGATGGCCGAATGGGCTGAGATCAAGAAGGTCCTCGATGATCCGAACGTGTCCATGGACACGAAGACGAAGCTCATGGAGGAGTACGACCGCAACACCTTCAACTTCAACGACGAAGAAGAAGAGTACGCGAAGAAGTACATCGAAAACTATTCCGACGGCGGCGGCGGTTACGACGTCTTCGACTCGAACGACACCGACGAAATCGTCTCCGAGGCGAAGCAGGAGTCGGCGGCCAAGAACCAGGAACACCAGCGCCAGACCGCCGAGCGCGACCAGGCGAAGAAGAACCTCGACGGCATCGCCGCGCCGACGCTGGGGGCCGGCGCGAAGAGTTCCGACGAACAGCTCGACCAGGGCAACGTCGCGGTCGACATGCTCGCGAAGTGGACCGACGAGGTCTGGAACCAGATCAAGGGCGGCGAGAGCGAGAAGAAGAACTCGCAGACCGACCTCAAGGACAAGTTCCACGAGAACCGCGGGATCCAGTACCAGAAGTTCCTCAGCGACGCCGACGACCTGAGCAAGGCGCACAAGGTCGTCGAGGACACCCTCACCAAGAGCGACACCGAGCTGCAGACCCTCTTCGGCGAGTGGAAGGGCAAGGGCGCCACCGCCGCGGAGATCAAGTACGACGAGACGGTCAAGCCGCACGCCAAGGAGCTGTCGCAGCAGATCGAAGGGGCGGCGAAGCTGATCCCCGAGACCGTCTCGCAGGTCTACACCGCGGTCAAGAAGAAGGTCGACGAGGTCCTGCAGCTGCACCGCCCGGTGATCGCCGAGGCCGACATCCCGATGGCCAAGGACGTCCTCAAGATCGCCAACGGCGACACCGAGGAGTTCGACGACTTCATGAAGGTCGCCGGCTGGATCGACGCCGTCAACGCGAAGAACGGCAACCCGTCGAACCTCGCCGAGCGCCTGCAGAACGACGACTGCGGCTTCAACGACGAAAACAAGGAATACGGCCGGAACGTCTGCCGCTACTGGCGTGACGGGGCTTTCTCGACCGAGTACAAGAGCCTGATCACGGCGTTCGACGGGTCCTGCAAGGCCGCCAAGGAAACCATCGACCAGCAGTTCGGCGCGCTGGCGCGGTACATGGACGGCTACCGCAACCAGCTGACCGAGGCCAAGAACAGCGGCAACACGGGCAATACCGGGAACACCGGCAACACGGGGAACACCGGCAATACCGGGAACACGGGGAACACCGGCAGCACCGGCACCGGCAGCACCGGGAGTTCGGGCAGCACCGGCAGCGGCGCCACGACGCCGTCGGCGGTCGAGCCCCCGAAGGCCGAGGAGCCCCCGAAGCCCGAAGAGGGCAAGAACCCGATCACCGGCAAGCCCCTGGAGGTCGACCCGTCGACCGGCGAGCCGTACCCGATCGACCCGAAGACCGGCGAAGCCATCAAGGACTTGGACGACACGGATACGGTGTCGGTCAAGAAGGGCGACAACACGATCACGATGTCCGAGCCCGACAAGGAGGGCAAGCAGGACATCTCCGTGGACGACGGCCACGGCCACAAGAAGGACTACCACCTCGACTGGGGTGACGACGACAAGGCCGAGGCGGGCAAGGACGGCACCGGCAAGGACGGCGACAAGGCGTCCTTCGGCCCCCAGGGCAGCCAGCCCGCGGTCAAGGACGGCCAGCCGTCGGCCGACGGCTCGTACAAGCCGGGCCCGGACGGCAAGATCCACATCCAGGACGGCAACCTCAAGATCACCGCGGAGCGGCCGGAGGGACCGGACGGCCCGACGATCGTCACGGTCGACGACGGCAAGGGCGAGCCGACCACCTACACGCTGGACGAGAAGGACGACCCCAAGGCGGGTGACCTCAAGGCGGACGGCCTCAAGGCCGACGTCAAGCCGGTGGCCGACGGCGCCGAGATCCGGCACGACGCGAACGCCGAGTCCCCGCTGACGAAGGACCCCGCGCCGCCCAACCCCGACCCCGGCTTCACGCGCAGCGAAGGGGCCTCGGGCGTCGGAGGGTTCACCGCGCCCGGTGGCTTCGAGGGCGACCTCGGCGGCGGGGGCAGCGTTGCGGCCGAGCCCGCGGTGGCGACGGCCGACGCCGGTGCCTCGGCGGACGCGACCACGACGGCGGGCGCGAGCAACTTCGGCTCGGCCGTCACCGGGAGCGGGTCGCCGGACTTCGCCGGTGCGGTCTCGCTCGACCCGGGTGTCCAGACGGGCAGCGACGCCTCGCTGCCGATGTCCGACGGCGGCGGTGGGCTCGGCGCGACCCCGGTCGACCCCGGTGTGCACCAGGCCGCGGCGAGCTCGTCGGGCATGAGCGGGATGTCCGGGATGGGCGGCATGGGGATGATGGGCGGCATGGGCGGCGCGCCCGGTGGTGGCGGCGGCGACCAGCAGCGCGGGCCCAGCCAGTACCGCGTCGAAGGCGGCGTGTTCGAAACCAGCGGCGCGAAGGGCCGGATCAGCGGCTCGCTCGACGACGAGGGTGACCGTTCCATCCGGTACGACCGGTGACGAGGGCCGAGGAGGGCCGATGACCAGCGCCGAAGACCGGTATCGGGCGGCGATTTCCACGATGGAGGCGGCGGCGCGGGAGCAGGACGAGCAGCGGGGGCTGCGCGAACGCCGGCTCGCCGAAGCCAAGCAGCAGGCCAGCGAGGGCATGCGGCAGGAGCTGGCCGCCGCGCAGAAGTACGCCGAGCACATGGACGAGCTCAACAAGCGCAAGCAGAGCGCGGGCGGCTGGGCCACCGAGAAGACGCTGGCCGACAAGTCCCGCGAGTCGCTGATGGAGTTCGGCGTCCACGACGAAGAGGCGGACACCGGCTACACGAACTACCCGACGCCGAGCTACGGGACTCCGGCGGCGGCGGTCCCGCCGCGTCCGGAGCCGGCACCGGAACCACCGGCCGCGCCCGAGCCGCCGCGGCGGGGACGCCACGCGCGTCAGCCCGACGACGAGGACGACTTCTCCAGCACCAGCTGGCTGGTCTGAGCCTTCGAAGAACCCGCCCGCGTCAGTGGGCGGGTTCTTCCTCGCGCTCGATGGGGGCGCGCTTGACGTCCGCCTCGAGCAGGGGCCGGTACTTGTCGGTGCCGGTGAGGTGGGTCAGGAAGAACGCGGTGAAGAGCGCCCGCGTGAGCTGCTGGGTCTTGCGGTGCGGCTTGCCGTGCATGATCAGCTGCGACCAGTGCCTGCCCTCGGTGACGCCCAGGTGGGACGCCTTGCCGAGGAACCGCAGCTGGACGTCGTCGCCACCCCAGGCCCCGGCGATCGCCTCGGCGTGCGCGACGGCGGGGGCGACGAGGTCCCCTTCGGCGGCGAGGTGCAGGCCGGGGACGGTGACCGCCTTCGCCGACTCGGTGGCCGGCGGCAGCGTCTGGGCGGCGGTGATGGTGGCGACGGCCTTGATCCGCGGGTGGTCGGACTGCGCGTCCTGGGCCGCGGCAAGCACGGCGGCCCCGCCGCCGCTCGAGTGGCCGGCGAGGCCGAGCTTGGCGGGGTCGACGCTGATGCCGTCCGGCCCGAGCCGCACGGTGGTGACGACGTCGAGGGTGGTCAGCAGATCGGCGGCGAGCAGCCGGTGCGAGGGCAGGGGGCCCTTCTGCGTGGCCGGCGCGGCGGCGACGATGCCCCAGCTGGCGAGGTGCTTCAGGAGCCCCCGGTACCGATCGGGCGGCTGCAGCCACCCGTGCCCGAAGGCCACGGCGGGCAGCCCGAGCCCGGCGCGCGGCGTGAAGACCACGCCGGGCAGCCCGACCAGGGCGAGATCGCCCCGCAGGACCTCGTGCGGACCCGGGTGCGTCAACTCCGCGAGCAGCTGCTTGGGCTTGCTGGCCATGGCGGGAACCCTACTGTGCGAGCCCGCCCGCGGCTCGCCCGCCGCCCCGGCGCGCCGAACGCGGCCACCAGCCACCCGCGGGGGCGCCCCCCGTTTTCCACTTTACCGGCGGGCACCGACAGTTTCGGCCGCCCGAGCCGGCCGACCCGCCAGGTACGCAGGCCGACGCTCTGCGTACGCGAGTCGTCCGTCCGGGGACCGCATTGGTTCGAACCACCCCCGGCGCGTTCCCGCAGGTCGGAGGCCGTAAGCCCACCCCGTCAACCCGCTGAATGTCCCTCGTTAGGCTGGTGTGCGTGTGTGGAATCGTGGGATATGTCGGGCACCGCCCGGCTCTGGACGTCGTCCTCGGTGGGCTCCGGCGCATGGAGTACCGCGGCTACGACTCCGCCGGTGTCGCGGTCCTCGACGGTGCCGGTGCGCTGACCGTCGAGCGCAAGGCGGGCCGGCTGGCCAACCTGGAAACCCGGCTCGACGAGGTCGGCCGCGAGCACTTCGGCGGCACCGCCGGCATGGGGCACACCCGCTGGGCCACCCACGGCGCGCCCGTCGACCGCAACTCGCACCCGCACCGGGATGCCTCGCAGCGCGTCGCCGTCGTGCACAACGGCATCATCGAGAACTTCGCCGCCCTCCGGGCCGAGCTCGAAGCCGATGGTGTCGAGATGGCCAGTGACACCGACACCGAGACCGCCGCCCACCTGGTGGCCCGCGCGTACACCGAAGGTGACACCAAGGGCGACCTCACCGCCAGCGTCGCCGCCGTCTGCCGTCGGCTCGAAGGCGCCTTCACCCTGGTCGTGACGCACGCCGACCACCCGGACACCATCGTGGCCGCGCGCCGGTCGTCGCCGCTGGTCGTCGGGGTCGGCGACGGGGAGCACTTCGTCGCCTCCGATGTCGCCGCCTTCATCGAGCACACCCGCGAGGCCGTCGAACTGGGCCAGGACCAGCTCGTCGTCATCACCCGCGAGGGCTACGAGGTCCTGGACTTCCACGGCGACGCCGCCCAGGCCAAGCCGTTCACCGTGGACTGGGACCTCTCCGCCGCCGAGAAGGGCGGCCACGAGTACTTCATGCTCAAGGAGATCGAGGAGCAGCCCGAGGCGCTCGCCAACACGCTGCGCGGCCACTTCGAGTCCGGCCGGATCATCCTCGACGAGCAGCGCATCTCCGACCAGGACCTCCGCGACGTCGACAAGGTCTTCGTCGTCGCCTGCGGCTCGGCCTACCACTCCGGCCTGGTCGCCAAGTACGCCATCGAGCACTGGACGCGGCTGCCGGTCGAGGTCGAGCTGGCGTCCGAGTTCCGCTACCGGGACCCGGTCCTCGACCGCGACACGCTGGTCGTCGCGGTGAGCCAGTCCGGCGAGACGGCGGACACGCTCGAAGCCGTCCGGCACGCGCGCGAGCAGAAGGCCCGCGTCCTCGCCGTCTGCAACACCAACGGCGCGCAGATCCCGCGCGAGTCCGACGCCGTCCTCTACACCCACGCCGGGCCCGAGATCGGCGTTGCCTCGACCAAGGCGTTCCTCGCCCAGATCGCGGCCAACTACCTGGTCGGCCTGGCGCTGGCGCAGGCCCGCGGCACGAAGTACCCGGACGAGGTCGCCCGCGAGTTCGCCGAGCTGGAGGCCATGCCCGCGGCCGTCCAGAAGGTACTGTCCACTGTGGAGCAGGTGCGGGACCTCGGCCGCCGGATCGCCGACTCCAAGGCGATCCTGTTCCTCGGCCGCCACGTCGGCTTCCCGGTCGCCCTCGAAGGCGCGCTGAAGCTCAAGGAACTCGCGTACATGCACGCCGAGGGCTTCGCGGCCGGCGAGCTCAAGCACGGCCCGATCGCGCTGATCGAAGAGGGCCTGCCGGTCGTCGTCGTGATGCCGTCGCCCAAGGGCCGCGCGGTGCTGCACTCGAAGCTCGTGTCGAACATCAGCGAGATCCAGGCCCGCGGCGCCCGCACGATCGTGATCGCCGAAGAGGGCGACGAGACGGTCCGGCCGTTCGCCGACGAGCTCATCGAGGTCCCCGCGGTGCCGACGCTGCTGCAGCCGCTGGTGTCCACCGTGCCGCTGCAGGTGCTGGCCGCGGAGATCGCCCGCGCCCGCGGGTACGACGTCGACAAGCCGCGTAACCTGGCGAAGTCCGTCACAGTCGAGTAATCGCGGGAGGCCTCGCCGTGCAGGGAATCTGGACCACGGCACGGATTCGCGAGGCGGAGGAGCGGGCGTTCGCCGTCACGCCGGAAGGCGAACTGATGCGCCGGGCATCCTTCGGGCTCTCGGTGCAGATCGCGGACCTCCTGGCGGACCACACCGGCGGCGTTTCCGGCCGCCGGGTCGTGCTGCTCGTCGGCTCGGGTGACAACGGCGGCGACGCCCTGTGGGCCGGGGCCTTCCTGCGCAAGCGCGGTGTCGCCGTCACGGCGATCCTGCTCAAGCCCGAGAAAACCCACGCCAAGGGACTCGCGGCGCTCAAGCGGGCCGGTGGCCGGGCAGTGTCCGCCGCGGACGGTCCACAGTGGATCGCCAAAGCCGACGTCGTGGTGGACGGCATCATCGGCATCTCGGGCAAGGGCGCACTGAGGCCCGACGCGGCCCGGCTCGTCGAGCGCGTCGAGGCCCCGATCGTCGCGGTCGACCTGCCCAGCGGCGTCGACCCGGACACCGGCGCGGTCGACGGCCCCGCGGTGAAGGCGGCCAAAACCGTCACGTTCGGCGCGCTCAAGCCGGTCCACGCGCTCGCGCCCGCCCACTGCGGCGAGGTCGTCCTCGTCGACATCGGCCTCGAGCTGGCCGACCCCGACCTCCAGCGCCTCGACATCGTCGACGTCGCCGCCGCCTGGCCGGTGCCGGGCCCGGAGGACGACAAGTACAGCCAGGGCGTCGTGGGCATCGCGGCCGGCTCGGCGACGTACCCGGGCGCGGCGGTGCTCGCGTCCGGCTCGGCGGTCCGGGCGACCTCGGGCCTGGTGCGGTACGCGGGCCACGCGGCCGACGTCGTCCGCGGCCAGTGGCCGGAGATCATCGCGACCGGCACGGTCGCGGACGCCGGGCGCGTCCAGGCGTGGGTGGTGGGCCCGGGCATCGGCACCGGCTCGGAAGGGCGGGACGTGCTGCGGTACGTGCTCGGCCAGGGCGTCCCGGTCTGCGCGGACGCCGACGCGACGACGATCATCGCCAAGTCCCCGGACGTCCTCGACGCCCGTGACCCGGACACGCCGCTGGTCCTGACCCCGCACGCGGGCGAGTACGAGCGCCTGATGGGCCGCAAGCCGGGCCCGGACCGCGTGACCGCGGCACGCGAAGCGGCGAAGAAGTACGACGCGGTGGTGCTGCTGAAGGGGCACTGCACGGTGATCGCGGCCCCGGACGGCCGGGTCGCGGTGAACACCCCACGCGGCGCCTGGCTGGCCACGGCCGGCTCGGGTGACGTCCTGTCCGGTCTGGTCGGCGCCCTCCTGGCGGCGGGCCTGGACCCCTGGCTCGCCGCGGCGGCCGCGGCGAACGTGCACTCGCTGGCCGGGGCGATCGCCGCCCAGAACGCCCCCACCTCGGCATCCGGCCTGGTCCACGCGATCCCGGAGGCCATCCGCGCGATCCGCTCGCTAACGTGCTGAGAAGACTTATCGAGTTCTTTGTTAACTTCGCGCGATAAATCTGGTAAGAATGCCGTGTGAGCGGCGGCACAGTACCCGGAGACCGGAAGACCCGGCCGTCCGATGCCGTCGTCGAGCGGCGCCGGCAGGACATCCTCGACCACGTCATCGAGCACGGCGAGGCCCGGATCGACGACCTGACCGGCCGCTTCAAGGTCAGCCTGATGACCATGCACCGCGACCTCGACGACCTGGCCGAGCGCCGGCTCCTGCGCAAGCTGCGCGGCAAGGTCGAGGCCTACCCGGCGCTCACCATCGAGAGCGCGGCCCGCTTCCGCGACACGCTCCACCACGGCGAGAAGGAAGCGCTCGGCCAGGCCGCCGCGAACCACGTGCAGCCCGGCCAGACCGTCTTCGTCGACGACTCCACCACGCTGCTCCCGCTGGTCAAGCGGCTCGCCGAGATCGACGCGCTCACCGTCGTGACCAACTCGCTGCACGCCGCCCGGCTGCTCGGCCCGCAGGTCGACGTCGTACTGGCCGGCGGCCGCTACAGCCACGAGTACGACTCCTGCGCCGGCCCCGAGGTGCTGAACCTGCTGGACTCGATCCGCGCCGACGTCTCGTTCGTCTCGGTCACCGCCGTCGCGGTCGGGCGGCTGTTCCACCCCGACCGCGACTACGCCGAGCTCAAGAAGGCCGCGCTGCGGGTCGCGAACCAGAGTGTCCTCGTCGTCGACCACTCGAAGTTCGGCCGCACCGCCACCTACGCCCACGGCGACGTCGGCGACTACGACCTGCTGATCACGGGCCAAGCCACGCCCACCGAGGAGATCGAGGCCGCGCTGAACGCCGGTACCGCGATCGAGATCGTCGAACACGTCGCAGAGGGGCAGCCCTATGACAGCTGAACTGGTCGCCGGCATCGACTCGTCCACCCAGTCGACCAAGGTCGTCGTGTGTGACGCGAAGACCGGCGAAATCGTCCGCACCGGCCGCGCGCCGCACCCCGACGGCACCGAAGTCGCCCCTTCCGCGTGGTGGGACGCCTTCCAGGAGGCCACCGGCGGTGTCCTCGACGGCGTCCGGGCCATCGGCGTCGGCGGCCAGCAGCACGGCATGGTCACCCTCGACGAAGACGGCGAGGTCGTCCGGCCCGCGCTGCTCTGGAACGACACCCGCTCCGCGCAGGCGGCGCTCGACCTCATCGAAGAGCTCGGCGGGCCCTCGACCTGGGCGAAGTCCGTCGGCTCGGTGCCGGTCGCCAGCTTCACCGTCACGAAGCTGCGCTGGCTGGCCGAGCACGAGCCGAAGCTCGCCGACCGCGTCGCGCGCGTGCTGCTGCCGCACGACTGGCTGACCTGGAAGCTCACCGGCGGCGACCCGGTCACCGACCGCGGTGACGCCTCCGGCACCGGCTACTTCTCGCCGACCGACAACGCCTACCGCCTCGACGTCCTCAGCCACGCCTTCGGCGGCCGGACGCCGGAGCTGCCCACCGTGCTCGGCCCGGCCGACGCCGCCGGACACACCCCCGACGGCGTGCTGGTCTCGGCAGGCACCGGCGACAACATGGCCGCCGCGCTCGGCCTGGAGCTCCAGCCCGGTGACGCCGTCGTCTCCCTCGGCACCAGCGGCACGGTGTTCGGCGTGGCCGAGACCGGCGCGGCCGACGTCAGCGGCGAAGTCGCCGGGTTCGCGGACGCGACCGGCCGCTTCCTCCCGCTGGCCTGCACCCTCAACGCCGCCCGCGTCCTCACCGCGACGGCCGCGATGCTCGGCGCGACGCTCAGCGAGTTCGACCGCCTCGCCCTGACCGCCGAGCCGGGCGCCGGCGGGCTGACCTTCCTGCCCTACCTCGACGGCGAGCGCACCCCGAACCTGCCCGGCGCCACCGGCTCGCTGTCCGGGCTGACCAGGGACAACATGACCCCGGAGAACCTGGCCCGTAGCGCCGTCGAGGGCATGCTCTGCGGCCTGGCCGCCGGCCTCGACGCCGTGCGCGCGCACGGTCTCGACGTCCAGCGCGTGCTGCTGATCGGCGGGGGCGCGCAGTCGCGGGCCGTCCGCGCGGTCGCGCCGCTGGTGTTCGGGGTGCCCGTGCAGCTGCCCGAAGTCGCCGAGTACGTCGCGCTCGGCGCGGCGCGGCAGGCGGCGTGGGCCCTCGCTTCCAGTGCGGAACCCCCGTCCTGGCAGGAGAACCAGAAGCTCCGGCTCGAGCTGGACGAGCCGACCGAGGCGCAGCGCGCCGAGGGCCACCGGATCCAGCAGCGCCACCTCGAAGCCCGCGAAGCGGCTTACGGGGTCCGGCGGAATCTCGGAGAGGACTGACCGATGGCTTCCATCACCTACGACAAGGCCACCCGCCGCTACCCGGGTGCCGAGCGGCCCGCCGTCGACGCGCTGGACCTGGAGATCGCCGACGGCGAGTTCCTCGTGCTGGTCGGCCCGTCCGGCTGTGGCAAGTCGACCAGCCTGCGCATGCTGGCCGGCCTCGAGGACATCGACGACGGTGCCGTCTGGATCGGCGACCGCGACGTCACCCAGCTGCCGCCGCGTTCGCGCGACATCGCGATGGTGTTCCAGAACTACGCGCTGTACCCGCACATGACCGTGGCGCAGAACATGGGCTTCGCGCTGAAGATCGCCGGGCGGCCCGCGTCCGAGATCAAGCAGAAGGTCCTCGAGGCCGCGAAGCTGCTGGACATCGAGCAGTACCTCGACCGCAAGCCGAAGGCGCTCTCCGGTGGTCAGCGCCAGCGTGTCGCGATGGGCCGCGCGATCGTCCGCGAGCCGCAGGTCTTCCTGATGGACGAGCCGCTGTCGAACCTCGACGCCAAGCTGCGTGTCTCGACCCGTACGCAGATCGCCGCGCTCCAGCGCCGCCTCGGCGTCACCACCGTGTACGTGACGCACGACCAGGTCGAGGCCATGACGATGGGTGACCGCGTCGCGGTGCTGTCGGACGGCCTGCTGCAGCAGTGCGACACCCCGCGCGCGCTGTACGACAAGCCCGCAAACGCTTTCGTCGCGGGCTTCATCGGCTCGCCGGCGATGAACCTGGTGACCGCGAAGCTGACCGCGGACGGCGCCGAGCTGGGCGGCGGCAGCGTCCGCCTGACCCGCGAGGTCATCGCGGCCGCCGACGGCGACACGGTGACCCTCGGCTTCCGGCCGGAGTCCCTCGAGGTGACCACCGAGGGCCCCGACTCCGTGCCGATCAAGGTCGACCTGGTCGAGGAGCTCGGCTCGGACGCCTACGTCTACGGCAAGCTGGCCGAGACCGACGCCGAAGGCACTAAGTCCAACGTCGTGGCGCGGGTGGACCCCCGCACGCCGCCGGCCATGGGCGACACGGTCCACCTGCGGATCCGCCCCGACGAGCTGCACGTGTTCTCCGCCACGTCCGGGCTGCGCCTGCCCTGACCTCGGGTCATGGGAAACTGGAAGGCGCTATGACCTCCAGTTTTTCCCATGAGCGCAGCCCTCGCGCGCAGGTCGGCATCGACCTCGACGCGATCCGCCACAACCTCACCCTGCTGGGAGCCCGCGCGCCCGGCTCGCAGGTGATGGCCGTGGTGAAGGCCGACGCCTACGGCCACGGCGCGCTGCCGGTGGCGCGCGCCGCGGTCGAGGCCGGGGCGTCCTGGCTGGGCACCTGCTCGCTCGGCGAGGCCCTCGCCCTGCGCGAGGCCGGCATCAGGACCCGGCTGTTCAGCTGGCTGGACACCCCCGATGTCGACTTCGCGGCCGGCGTCGAGAACGACGTCGACCTCGCTGCCAGCTCGCTGGGTGAGCTTCGCCGCATCGCCGCCGCCGCGAAACCGGGTACCCGGGCTCGTGTGCACCTCAAAATCGACACCGGGCTCTCGCGCAACGGCTGCCCGCCCGCCGCGTGGGCCGAGCTGGTCGGAGCGGCGGCCGCCGAACCGCGGGTCGAGGTGGTCGCGATCTGGTCCCACCTCGCGTGCGCCGACGAGCCGGAGCACCCGGCGACCGACGAGCAGGCCAAACGCTTCGCCGAGGCCTACGACACCGCCCGCGCCGCCGGGCTGGACCCGATGCGGCACCTGGCGAACTCCGCGGCCCTGCTCACCCGGCCGGACCTGCACTTCGACATCGTCCGGCCCGGCATCGCCATGTACGGCCTGAACCCGGTGCCGCAGGCCGAAGACCTGCGTCCGGCCATGACGTTCCGGTCCGCGGTGGCGCTGGTCAAGCGCATCGAGGCGGGCGAATCGGTGTCCTACGGGCACACCTGGACCGCTTCCCGGGATACGAACCTCGCGCTCGTCCCGGCCGGGTACGCCGACGGCGTCCCGCGGTCCCTTTCGGGCCGCATGGACGTCTGGCTCGGTGGGCAGCGGCGGCCGGTCGCCGGCCGGGTCTGCATGGACCAGCTGGTGGTCGACTGCGGTGACTACGAGCCCGCGGTCGGTGACGAGGTCGTCCTGTTCGGCGCCGGGACGCACGGCGAGCCGACCGCCCGGGAATGGGCCGACAAGCTGGGCACCATCGACTACGAGATCGTGACCTCGATGTACCGGCCGCGCGTCCGGCGCCGGTATCTGGGGGAACGCCCGTGACACCTTCACGACGACTGCTGGCCATCGCCGGCGGGGTCGGGGCACTGGCCACCGGGACCGCCGCCGCCATCGCCGTCGCCGCGCAGCAGCGGCGGCACAGTGAGGATCCGTACGTGGACGAGCCGCTGGGGGAGCTGAAGACCGACCGCACTTCGACGGTCGCGGCCGAGGACGGCACGCCGCTCTCGGTCGAGGAGATCGACCCGGAGGACGGCGGCGAACCGGAACTGACCGTCGTGGGGGTGCACGGCTTCGCGCTTTCGCGGCGCTGCTGGCACTTCCAGCGCCGCGACCTGGCGTCGCTCCGGCTGCCGCGCGTGCGTCAGGTGTACTACGACCACCGCGGCCACGGCCTGTCCGGCGCGGCTTCGGCCGAGACGTCGACCATCGAGCAGCTGGCCCGCGACCTGGACTGCGTGCTGCGGTCCGTGGTGCCGGACGGGCCCATCGTGCTGATGGGGCACTCGATGGGCGGCATGGTCATCATGGAGCTGGCCGCCGAGTTCCCCGCGCTGTTCGAAGACCGCATCTGCGGGGTTGCCTTCATCGCGACCGCGGCGGGCGAAGTGGGCGCACGCGGCCTGCCGCGTTCGCTGCTCTCGAAGTACAACCCGCTGACGCGTGCGGCCGGCGGCCTCGCCGGCTGGCAGCCGGGGCTGGTGGAGTTCGTCCGCGCGGCGGGCGGCCAGCTGACCCGGCAGGCGGTGCGCCGGCTGGCGTTCGGCAGCCGTGACGTCGCGCCGAGGCTCGTCGACTTCATGCTCGAGATGCTCGAAGTGACACCGGTGCGCGGGCTCGTGAATTTCGTCGACACGCTCGGCAGCCACAACCGGTACGCGGCGCTGGCCGGGCTGAAGCACGCGGAAGTGCTGGTCATCGGCGGCGATTCGGACCGGTTCACGCCGTTCTCGCACGCGGAGCGGATCGCGGCCGAGCTGCCCGACGCCGAGCTGGTGCGCGTCCGCGGCGCCGGGCACATGGTCCAGCTCGAGCAGCCGGAGCTGGTGAACAGCCACCTGATCGACCTTTTGCAACGCTGTTCCGGAGTGGACGGCGAATCCTCGTCCCGGCGAACCTGGTGGTGGCAGCGTTGAGCATGGTGTTTCCCACGCCCGAAGAGACGATGGACTTCGGGCGCGAGCTCGGCCGCGCGCTGCGCGCGGGCGACCTTGTCCTGCTGGCCGGCCCGCTCGGAGCGGGCAAGACCACGCTGACCCGGGGCATCGCGGACGGCCTCGGCGTCGGCGGCCGGGTGAGTTCGCCGACGTTCGTCCTGGCCCGGGTCCACCCGGCTGGTGCGGCGGGCGTGCCGCTGGTACACGTGGACGCGTACCGGCTTGGTGGCGACCTTTCGCAGCTGGACGACCTGGACCTGGACACGGACCTGGAACGCTCGGCGATCGTGGTCGAGTGGGGCGAGGGTTCGGCTGAGCGGCTGTCTTCGGACTACCTCGTCGTGCGGCTGGACCGGCGTGAGGACGATGTCCGCGAGGTCAGCCTGGAGCCGCATGGCAGCTGGGCCGAGCGGATTCCGGAGCTCACGACGGCTTAATCGCCGCTCGCGCTCAGGCTCCCCGGGGCGGCCGAGTCGCGGTGCCCACCACCCCGAAGCTCGATTGTCACCACGGCCGGTGGTACCGGGGGCCTGGGGGTAAGAGTGCCGTGACCCCGTACCACACCCCCAGGGGTGGGGTGGGTAGATAGGTATAGCACACGGCAGGAA